>NJBO01000009.1 GCA_005223075.1 candidate division TA06 bacterium B3_TA06
TTCTCCTCAGGCGCCTTGTCAATCTCATCAAAAGGCGTAAATTTAGCTCCGCCCGCAAAGCCCAACACCTTGGTTATCGCCGCTGTCAACGTGGTCTTACCGTGATCCACGTGACCTATAGTTCCTATGTTTATGTGCGGCTTCGATCTATCAAACTTGGCCTTCGCCATTTGCTTTCCTCCTTCAAAACTACAGAACAAAAAACATCGCGCAGCAAACCCCTCCCCTTTGCTTGCGAACTTTTCTTACCCACGTTGGTCAGGAAATACCGACCACCTTTCCGGCAGAGCGCCAGAATCAAAAAGTATAGCGATAAGTCGAGCTTTGTCAACCCCTAAGAGTGCGTGCGCCAAGGGATGGTTACCAAAATAGAAGAATAGAGTAGATTTTTGATAAGGCAATGCGGGCACTTGACAGAGCACACAATTATCAATAGACTGCATCATGAAACGTGCAACAATACTTCCCCCATTATTATCTCTCTTGATCTTCTCGGCGTGCGGAGACAAGGGCAAGGCAGAGTCCCCGAAGTTTGTCTCCGACGGGGAGATGATAGAGATTCTTACACCTGCGAAGGGTGATACCTTCTCGTGGACTCTGGTAACAGGTAAAGCAAGCCTCGCACAAGGGATGTTCCCCATTGAGCTTCACGGCGAGAATGCAGAAGTGCTCGATAGACGCAGTGTGATCCTTGCGGGCAAGGCGCCGGATACCTTTGAGTTCGCGATGGGCATTCCGGTTAAAGAAGACGCCGCTCCACAGAAGGCACGCATAAGGGCATACTCGCAGGCCGCAGCGCAGGCCGGTTCTCTGGATGCCGCGATTGTCTTCTGCTACATTATTCCAGGTTCAGGTGCGGCCCACGGAACCATCCTGCGCTACTACACCGCCTTGGACACCAACGACTTCAAAGCGGCCTACGACCTTCTGGTAGCCGAAGGCCAGGCTTATCCCAATCTCTACGGCGGCGAAGCTACCTTCTCCCCGCGTCCCAAATTCAAGACCTTCAAGACCTGGAAGAAGAAAGCAGAGCACCTGCGAGTTCTGAGCCTGCGTCCGGAGACGATGTACGATCTTCCCACCGAGGGACTCTTCTGCTACCGCGCAAAGGTCGAACATAAGGTAGGCGAAGAGGTCACTGTCGAGGATACATACGTCTTCCTCAAACGCCAGCCCGACGGCTTCTTCAAGATTTACCGTCCACGGAAGGACCCGCACAAAGCAGACTAGCAAGTCACTCTGCCCGTATTAGGGAATATTTCGTTACTTAGGGGGTAGGAGAGGATATAGAGAGCATAAAGGAGGCGTAATGACCCGTAACACCCCCCGTAACACCCGTAACACATCACCTGCGTCCCGCGTGATGCGACGTAAGTTCTTGATAGTGCTTCTACCGCTGGTGCTAATTGCACTCGTGGGTTCTGAGACGGATGATCCCCTGACGCCGGAGTCGGGCGAGATGCAGGTTATTGAACCGGTTCCACAGGTTGCCTCTGGAGCAGGGGATCTTATCGGCGATGGAATGGAGAGCCTGGAGCGAAATCCCGAACTTGATGTGAAGACGTTTACCGCAAAGGACGGCCGCAAGGGCTGGAAGGTGAAGCTCGAGCGCTCACTCCCGTTGCCTACCCCGGCTGTGGTTGACGGCAGGGTCTATGTGGGCGGTGGCTTCGGCTCATACGAGTTCTACGCCCTTGATGCCTCCTCGGGCAAGCCTTTGTGGCTCTTTCACTGCGCAGACGACGGCCCGACCGCCGCGGTGGTCTCAAAGGGATATGTGGCGTTCAATACGGAAAGCTGCATACTCTACGTTCTCGACGCGAAAACAGGCAAGAAGATATGGGGGCGCTGGCTTGGCGATCCGTTGATGAGCCAGCCAGCGATTGCGGAGGAACGTGTGGTGATGGCCTATCCTGATCAGCGCGGCGGTCATTCCCTTGCCTGTATGGGACTTCGCGACGGTAGCCAATACTGGACTCAGTCCATCCCCGGCGAGGTGATCACGGCCCCGGTCATCGCCGAGGGCAAGGTCTACGCGACCACCCTTGAAGGTTCGGTTCACTGCTTTGATCTTTCCACCGGTAAGAAGATCTTCTCCAAAGAACATCAGGCCACCTCAGCACCCTGGGTATGGCGCGGCGAGATATACGTGAGCCTTAGGGAGGACTCCGAGCGCGTCGTGGGCGGCGAGAGTAAAACGGTGCGCACCGAGGGCCAGGGACGTCTGACCAAGGCAGGTCTGCGTGACAACAAGACCCTCTGGGCCAAGCAGGAGGCAGAGTATCTTAACGTTGAGAGCGGTTCCAGATATGCATCCGAACAGGCAGCACTTGACGCCTCGGTGGGATTTACCTCGGCTCCATCGGCTGCCAAGCTCGCTCAGAGCGAGGCCAACCTGGGCATCGCCTCAGTGTCAGGTGTGTGGGCCTACCAGGGGTCAAGACCCACGTTAATCCACGGCGTCTCCTATTCCTCGATGGGCGATACCCTGAAGGCGCTTGAGGCTGAGTCCGGTAAGGTTATCTGGACAAGTTACATCCAGATCAAGGACTCCCCTGGCGGAAGGCCCTTTTCCCCACCTTCCTATGCTGCTGGAAAGCTCTATATAGGAGCGGTCTCAGGTGAGATCATCTGTCTTGACGCTGAAACCGGCCACGAGCTCTGGCGTTATGCCTGCGGCGAGCCGATACGCTTTCAGCCTGCGATAGCCGAAGGCAGCATCTACTGGGGAACCGACTATGGCAGTCTCTTCTGTCTAGACGCAAAGGACCGCAATGCTCACGGCTGGCTGATGTGGGGTGGCAACGCGCAGCATAATTTTTAAAGTCTCACTCCTCGGGGAAAGGATCAGAGATAGCAATCTGTACGGGCCAGGTTAGACGCCCAGTGGGTATGTTTTAGGCCAACGCAGGAACTGCCTTGGAGCCGCGCAGGAACATGAAAACGCCTGTCTCCTCACAGGTTGCGTTTTCAAAGGGCGATGAAGCAAGTGCTGAGTGGGCGTAGTCGGTGCTGACAAAGTCAATCCATACGAGTTTACCCATGATCCGAGCCAGCAGTCGGCCCAGAGGGCCGAAGCCCGCCGTGCGGCAGAACTCCTTCATCTCCTCGTAGTTGAACCCCTGCTTGCCGTCTATGATGAACATCTCTCCACCGGGTTTCAGCACCCGGTAGAGCTCTGCAAACATTCGCTTTGGGTTATCCCAGTGATGGAATGTGAATGAGTTGATCACCAGATCGAACGTGCTATCAGCAAAGCTCAGGTTGTATGCATCCTCGCACTGAGCGATAACACGGTCTGCGAGTTTGTTCCGGCGGATAACCTTGCGATTCATACGTACCATGTCCGGTGCGAGGTCGGTCGAGTATACCTTAAGTTGGGGATACTTCTCGGCGAGTGCCACACCCAGATAACCGGCTGCGGCTCCGACGTCTAGAACCTTACCCTTGGGATTGCCTACAGGTATCCAGCGAGCGAACTGCTCGTAGATCTTCAGGAAGAATACCTTAGTGTAGAAGTCGTAGAGCCTGGAATGCGGGAAATTAAAAACAACAGGCTCCATACGTATCACCATAAAACCCCTTTCCGAGGAGGGAAATCGCCCTCAATTATCTCTCCTCCATGTAATGGATTATTTTTACAAACTATACAGTTTTGAAAGAGTTTGTCAATACATAAAAGACTGTAGCTGAGCATGAATTATATCGCTATGGAGGTGTCGTTAGGACGGCATACTCGATCCGCAGCCGCTCAGATCCTTCTTGTATCCTCACGGCCCTACGTTCTCCCCTGCCCACGGCCCGGCGCAGAGGTTGACGTTGAAGGAACCGGCGCGCTCAGCCCTTGGTTGTTGCGGCGATAGTAGCTTCCATATCACTTATAATTACCTCGGCACCGCCCGCCACCGGATGGGCGCTGACGCCTCGGCAAGTAGTGTGCCTATGGCTTTTGATTCAATTACTGCTTATCCTTATAGGAATGCAGCACATCCCTCATCCAAAGCACGGCTTCCTTGAAGATTCTCAAGGCGGATTCGTCGCGCAAAAGCTCAAACTTGAAAGTGGGGTAATACTCCGAGAAATTCTTTGCTTCGATACTCACTCCTGGTATTTCGTTCAACTTATTCCTCAGGATTTCCATGTCATTCTCTTTGGCTACGGGAGATAAATATCCAAAATTGATGTAAAGAAAGCCGTTGGTAAAAAGGGAAAAGATGGAAGGCGTTCTCGACGCACTTCTAACCTTGAATGTGAATGAACCGTTGACAGCACCTGTTCCCCAAGAAACTATATCGGCTTCTTTTTTGGAAAACTCATAGAGGTTACGTGCAAGGGGAAAGAGGTTTTCGCCTAGACTCCGCGCTTCCTCAAAGAATGAAGCCTCATCCCACCTTCGCCTTTTGGCTGTGGGTCGTTGTTTGCCGGTCGCCTCCTTTACTTCCGGCCCTCCATACAGACGCGGCACAAGCAACTCGCGTTTGTCGTCCTTGAAGTACTCTAACTCCAGCGCCCCTACCGTGCAGTCGCTGTGTGCGTTGAGGTAGAGGATGATCTCCCGAAGTTCTTCATTGATACTGTCAACCGCCACGATGAGCGTGAACTCGCCCCGCTTGAGGTTATCCGCCAAATTCTCCTTGAACATGGACTCCTCAAAATCCTCCAGCTTGCTAGCTATCGTTTCGTAGAGAGGTGCATCGGCCAGCCTATCAAACGTCTCCACGAACTCATCTGCCGACATCTTGGTAAGGAAAGCGGCATATTCCAGAAGCTGGCCGATGACCATCCGCCTTACCTCGTGGCTCTTTGCCAGCTTGCACTCGATGATGGTAATTGCCCCATCCTGATTAACTGCAATGATATCGGTTGCACCTGAGCCGGGAAGCCCGAACTCGCTGACGGAGACGAGAAGAGGTGGTTCCAGAGGTATCAGGCTGATGTCTTTGTTTAGCAATTCCTGAAGGTGGGCTTCGCTGTCATAGTGAGACTCATCCAACGGCTTCCATCCTTTCTCACCCTTGCTTCGCACCATGATTTTCATAATGTAAACCTCCTCGATTATCCGTGGAGTATATAACGGTTACGGATAGCTGTCAATCGCTCTATTTCCCCTCCATCCATTCTACTCCTTTGCCTTATCTCTTGCCAATCTTTGAAGGCTAACCTCCAGGGTCGTCCAAACCTCGGTATCCAGCCCCCACAGGGTCTGCTCAAGACAGAGACTCACTGACCAGTCTTGACCGAATCTGTATTGTTTTTCAACCTTAGCTGACCAATCTATACTAGTCCGATCATTAAAGTCGAAAGGCCCGCTCTTGTCCGGCAGAAACGCCGCAAGTGACGAGGAAAGGAACCATCCTTTCGGCACGAGGTATCCGGCCGCAATGATTGTGCCGTTCCCTAGGTCGACTCCGTCTGGATTGACCCCTTGCCAGAGCAGGTCAACTTGGAGTGGAAGCCGAGCTCTAAAAAGGTAACCGATTCCTGCCGAAGCCGACCAATGGCCTTCACCAAGCCGGTCGTAGTAGCTTCCTGCAGGTATCAGGATGTTGAAGTTCAAAGACAGCTTTTTATTGATAAAGGCCTCCAAACCAAAGTCGGCGTCGCCCAATCCGATCTCCCAATTTGAATATCCAGGGCTTAAAAAGCCGAGAAGCCTTGCCCTGATCCCGCCGTGAGGGTAGAGGGTAAAGTGAGCGACACTAATCGGCCAACCGAACTCAAGTTCCAAGTTGTGCTCTAAGTCGTGCAGACAGCCGTTGGCGCGAAGTTCGGGAAGAAGCTGAGTGGTATAGCGGGAACCGTAGTATCCCGTCCTAAAGGAGAGTTCCAGAGAGTTTAATTCCCACTGGATTGGTTGAACCGGTGCAGGTAGATACATTAAGAGAATTACAGTCAGTACGCTCATCGCCAGAACTCCTTCAGGAGTTCCTGGGCTTCTTTCCCCTGGGGGGAGTAACCGCTAGGAGAGATGTTTTCAGGATCAGAACTCCAAAACCAGAAGTAGATGCCCGCCAGCCACTGTTTACATGGGAAGGCCTCAAGCACCACCCGGTAGCACTCCGCCTGTTCAGCTTCGCTCATGACTCCTTCGCTTCTCCAGTCCCACGGTCTTTGCGGGGTATCGCCTATGCTTCTGAAGCCTATCTCCGTAATGATGATCGGGATTCCAACCTTATCGGCAAAACCGTCGAGGCGGTCGAACCATTCGCATAGATTTGTTAGATATACTTCAACATCGTCGTTATCCCGGGAAGCAAGTGGTGCGAAGAAATCGATCCCTGCAAAGTCCAGGACATCCCAGAACTCAACACTATTGATAGCATCCCAATTGGCGGCATAGGTTAGCTCTCCTGGGTAGCGGCTACGTATAGACTCAATTAGTTCTCTCCACTGGGGTTCACGAGAAAGGGAGTTAAGCTCAGTACCGACGCAAAGCCTCTCTATGCCGTATTCCTCACAGATATCGGCGTAGTGCAGGATCATCTCGCGATAAGATTCAAACCAGGCATCGATGTCAGAGGGCTTGATCTTCCCTCTCCATTCTCCAGTTTCAACGTCAAGGTGGGGCTTAAGCATCAGGTGAAACTCATACCTGCGAGCTATCTGGATGGCTCGAATAAGACTGGAGTCGGAGACCGTGCGTTGGGTGCGATGGATATCGGTGGAGTTGACGCCCTCCTGATACCACGTTGAAACCAGTGTAACCCAGTCTCCGCCGCAATCTGCGAGGTCGGCAAGAGATTCATCAAGCTCATCTGCTTCATAGCCATCTATCCGCCAGGATGGCAGGTTCATCCCGTGTTCGTATGGATGCGGCGAGGTAAACCTGGGGGCTTGATCACAGAAAGATAAGAGGGTTACCCCGAGCACCAAGTAAACGCGAAGGATTAGTTTTATTTCCCCTCCATCCATTCGAGCATGGCAAGGAATTTGTCAGGATGGATGAAGTGACCACCCTCAAACTCCTCCAGAGTAACCTCGTAGCTGTGCTTCTCCAGGCGTTTGTAGGCGTTCTTGCCCGCCTCGTATGGGACCACCTTGTCCTCGGTTCCGTGAACGATGAGAACCTGCAGGTCTTTGGCCTGCGCAAGCACCTCGTCGGTCAGCTTATCATCCAGCCAACCGCCGAAGGAAGCGATGCCGGCGAAGCGATCTGGATGCGCAAGCCCCGCCATATACGTCAACCCCGCGCCCTGAGAGAATCCGAAGAGATAGACCCTGGTTGTATCAATCGGGTACTGAGCGATGAGTTCATCCAGCATATCCATGACGAGGTCTGCCGAGCGCTCAAAAGAAAACTGTCTCGTTTTGCCGTCGGGTGCCGCCTCAAGCACCCAGCTGTGGCCGATCTCTGCCCCTATATCCAGTGGATAAGGGGCGTCAGGGACGCAGATAAAGTATGAAGAGAGCTTTGCTGTGATCTCCTCGCTTTGCTCAAGCTCTTCCACATCGGTAAATAGATGCATGGAGTTTTGAGCCGATCCTCCACGTCCGTGAAGGAACACAAGAAGGGGAGAAGCTTTGGTGGAGTCGTAATCAGCGGGATAGATAAGGCTTGCAAGCTGGATTGTTTGGGTATGGAATGAGAATGATCCTATGCCGGCCTCCTCTTCCTCTTTTGTCTCCTCCTCGAATCTTGCCATAAGTTCCTTGAAGGCCTCAGCTTTGCGAACCTTTTTGAAGTCAGGGTCCTTCTTTATATGTTCGAGATCACTGAAGCCTCGCTCCCATGCGGCATTAAGGAATGCGACCGCACGCTTTTCATCACCCACTAATCCGTAGCAGCAGGCCAAGTTGTAGATCGCGGTCACGTTATCCGGCTGGTAATGGGCTACCGCGAGGTAGTATCGGGCAGCCTCCAGATAGTTTTCTTTATTGTAAGCCTCACGGGCAAGCATGTGCAGGCTGTCTGGATTGGCGGTGAAGACCTGTGCAGGTTCTACTGTGCTGGGGTCTATGTGTTGCGGGTTGTTCCAATCCACAGCAAGCAGTGGAAGGGCTAGAAACAGACAAAGCGTTAGGTTTTTCGCCATGAATTCTCCTTGGTTTTGACAACTATAAGCTGATTCATTGAGGGTGTCAACTTTTTTGTACTGGGGTCCTTACCCTTAAGTTTCAGGGAGCCTACGTTGTCTTTGGCCCTTTGTGTAAACTAAAAAGCGGCGGGTGCCTATGATGCCGCCCGCCGCCAAAAGCTTTAGAATTTAAAGATCGCCGAGAGCTTCCAGTTGCCCATGTCGGTTAGGTCGGAAAAGCCCATCAGGTCGATCTGGAGGTTTTTGGTTATCTTGAACCCGATCCCGAAGTCGTAGGTTACCTTATCCAGCGTCTCTTTCTGTTCGCCCTCGGCGTGCCCAATGTCATAGGGGAGGTAGGTAGTGGAGGCATCGCTGGTGCCGTCGCCGAACTGGGTGTAGGTCTCTGTATAGATGGCACTTGTTGCCTCAGCCCAGGTGCGGTAGGTGCTCATCTCGTGAACGTAGGTGGCACCCAGACGAAGCGCCAGCCATTTGAGGGGCGTGAACTCGACCCCGACCGGGAAGTGGAAGGCCATGCTAAAGGCCTCGTTAACCAGATAGTCTGAGTATGTCTTAAGGGTGGTCGTAGTAACGTCCGTGACCTCTCCCATGCCGTCGCCGTCGTCGAGCGAAGTCAGGGTGGAGTCGGTGTGATCGTTATAGGTGGAGTCTCTTCCTGAAGAGCCGGCAAAGTGCACCCCGAGTCCGAAGGTGACCATCTCGTTTATAGCAAAGACGCCTTTGACCCCGAGGTTGTAAGCCAGGCCGGAGTATGAGCCTGAGCCTGCGGCAAGGGTTGAGTTTATGTTGGCCGTGGTCCGGGTGAAGGTATCGGGCGGTTCCTCGTAGTCCTCAAGCAGGGTGTCTATGCTGACGTCCGTGATACCTGCACCGTCTTTCCATCTCCAGGTTCGATACTCTACGCCGCCAAAGAACCAGACCTCCTGTCCTTCGTCGATCTCGTAGATGCCCAGAAGCTCCACCGGTATCCCCATGCCCGAGTAAGGCCAGGTTCCAAGATTGTTCACCACGGTGTCGGTTCTCGTGTCCAGACCCGGGTAGCTCTCGGCCAGGGAGTAGCGGTAAAGGGTATCAAGCCCCTTGTTGCCGCTGAAGATATCCGCGCCCAGGTAGCCGGAAAGCTGGAGATAATCGATCTCTGTCCAGGCTCCCAGCTTTATCCGGTTACTCATCTCGGTGGTGGTGAACTCGTTGAATGAGTAGGCGGTGTCGTAGGTGTCCAGGCCGGTGGTGTACGAATAATTGCTGATGATCTGATTATTGTCCGCAGGGAACCAGCTTATCTTGTTGCTGCCATGATAGTATCCAAGTCCCATACTGAACGTCTCGCCGAGCGTGTATCCCAGGCCGAGATAGCCGTCAAAGTCGTTGCGGGTGTGGTATGCGTCCACGACCTCGGTAGCGATGTCGGTTCCGATAATCGAGCCGTCGTCAGGATCGACCTGATAGTTGGTATCGGCCTTAGCGCCATGGCCCCAGTACGTGTCGCCGTCGATATCGATTGAGTCGGCGAAGCGCAGCATCCGGGTGTCGAACACCCCGGCTGCACCGAGCGGCGGGCCCCAGCCTTTGCCTCCGATGAGATAGAAGCCTGGTCCCTGGAATCCGATCGAATCGGACAGGGGATGCTCCTCCGCGGTAACGAAGTTGGCAAGGTTGGTGTAGAGCTGGTAGCCCTCGATTAAAGGGATGCGTGCGGGATCAGCCAGGAACCAGTCGTAGTCGTCCCACAGTATGCCTGCGGTTGAGGCGTAACGGAAGGAGTTAGGGGTGTATGCGAGAGCCGCGATCACCACCGCAAGCAACAGTGATGTTGCTTTTTTCATAAACCCTCCTTTGGGTTTTAAAAACCGGACGAGGGAGGAGATTGATTCCCCTCCCTCGGGATGTTTGATTCTAAGAATTGCCACTACCTTGTGTGGGGCGTTCTATAACCGGCAGAAGGTCTTCTCTTACTGGACTGGCAGGGGCAGCAGGCTTATTCCATCTCGAATCAAGAATCACCTCCATGCCTGACTGGCTTTGAACCACCGCACGCATGAAGTAGGTCTCATTCCACCTTTCCCACACATCATCAGGCGGCGGGTAGTAGTCCCATGCCCGGCCGTTGTTTACCGGGTCATAACCATAAGCTGTGGAGTCGCTCGTGGAGAGGTATTCGATGCCGACGTAGAAATCCCCGCTGACCATAATGTTGTAGGACTCGAGGTCAACGTCATACCATTCTGTGCTGGGGTTGATGTTGAATCCGGAGATGAGATCAGAGCCAGGCGTTCCTCCTGCATCGTCCAGGACGCGAACCTTGACCGGTCCCTTGACCTTTGTGAAGTAGTAGCGGGCGGTTTTGAGCTTCCAGGTGCCTGCCGGAGGGGTCATCCTGACCGCCGACACGTAGCCGGCTCCGGGCCAGAAATAGCCACCGGTAGGGGTGCCGTCATCGTAAGCCAACTCAACCTCTTCTATCACTATCTCTTCAAGGGTGGCGTCGATGGTGGTGGTTTCGCCGGCTGTTACCTCCACCGTATCCACCCAATCCTTGTAGCCTTCTTTCGTAAGCTTCACGATATGCGAACCCGGGCTTACGTCTTCGAACAGGTGGTTGGTCAGCTGGTCGGTGTTGGAGCCGTCAAGCCATATCTCGGCGCTCGTGGGCGTGGAGTTGACCTGGAGATTACCGGTAGCCGATGAAAGATTTGCATCTATGGTTGTTGTCTGGCCGCCCACCACCTCCACCGTATCTACCCAATCGGTGTAGCCCGCCAATACGAGCCTTACGACGTACGACCCCGGCATCATCCTCTCGAAAAGGTGATCGGTTACCTCGCCAGTGTTTGAACCGTCAAGCCAGATCGCAGCCCCTTGGGGGGTGGAGTTAACCTGAAGATTGCCCCATTGGATAAGGGTTGCATTGACGGTGGTGGTCTGGCCTGCCACTACCTCTACCGTATCTTCCCAATCGAAGTAGCCTTCCTTGACGAGCTTCACCCGGTAGGAACCGGTCGCCAGTGGATCGAACAGGTGATCGGTCACCTGGCCGGTGTTTTCACCGTCCAGCCATATCTGGGCCTCTTCGGGGGTGGAGTTCACCTGCAAGGCTCCGGCCTCGGCGAGGTTCGCTTCGACGATTGTGGTATCCTTAGATTTCACCTCAACCGTCCGCTCCCAGTCGAAGAAGCCTCCCAGCACGAGTTTCACTTTATGGGAGCCCGGTCTCACGCCAGTAAAAAGATGATTGGTAACCTCACCGGTGTTTTCATCGTCAAGCCATATTTGGGCACCTGGAGGGGTGGAGTTTACCTGGAGAGCACCGGGGACCACTTGCAACGAGGCGTTTACGGTTACCGTATCTCCGCCTTCGATCTCCACCGTTTGGGTGTGTTGGATATACCCCTCAAGGGTGATGCTTACGGTGTGAGAACCCACAGCAACGTCCTCGAGCAAGCAGTTGGTCTTCTGACCTGTAAGGCGACCGTCGAGCAGGACGCTTGCGCCCGCAGGGGTCGAGTTGACGGCGATCCACCCGATATCCAGGGGTTTCTCGCACACCACAAGCCCCACGGTCAACCCTACTAATAGCCATACTCGGAGTTTTTCCATCATGTCTCCTCTTGTTGACTACTGAATTTTACATAAGTATTGGAAGGAGTCAAGCTTACCCATGCACTTGTGAACGTCCTCTTCCTGACCGTACTCTATCCCTTTGGTGCAGGCTCAACCGTGATCTCCCCTCATCTTCTTGATTCCTGGCAGCGCTCATGTCCTCGATAGTATCGGTTGGTTGGTGCGAGCTGGCTTGACAAACCAGCCTGGGGCGTTAAAGTTCAAGCTATGGGGAATAAAACTTTAGCTATAGCCATCGTGGTGCTTTCAGCGCTCTGTTGTGTATGGGCGCAGGATAAGATCGCCTTTGTAGATTCAGACAAGATCCTTACCGAGTTTGAGGACGCAAAGATCGCACGCGCCACCCTGAACCAGTCAGTGCTTCAGTGGACATTCGAACTGGATTCACTTAAGCGGGCTTATCAGACCGCGGAGGATGAGTTCAAGGCACAGCAGCCCATGCTTTCTGAAGAGGCGCTGCGCGCCAGGCAACAGGAACTTACAGCCATGCGGCACCAGCTCGAGACGTTTGGGCAGGATATATGGGGCAAGGACGGCAAGGTAGACCAGAAGCACCGCGAGATTTTTGCCACGGTGATCGACAGGATAAACACGGTGATTGAAGAGATAGCTCAACAGAAGGGGATCTCGATCGTGCTTGACGTAGCCACAGGAAGCTTTCTTTACGCCGACGTCTCCCTGGATATCACCCCCGAGGTTATCGAGGAGCTGAACCGGGAATACGCAGCAATCGCCTCAAGCGCCAAGAAGAAGGTGGTGGTTTTCGGTATCGCCGCCTTGGATGAGAAGAGTCAGTCTGAGGAACTCGGCAAAAGGGTGCGCAGGGTGGTCCTTAAGGTTGTCTCACAGTTTGAGCAGGAGCTGAGGCTTGAGCTTCTTGCAGATCACGAGGTTGAGCCGATGCTTTTGCAATACGGCGGTTCGTTCGATCGTGAGCTGGAGGAGGCGACCGCATTGGAGATAGGCCGAAATCTGGATGCGGAGTTCGCCTATATGGGGACGGTCCAGCGGCAGGGTGGTGACATCGTGGTGACCTTAAAGCTTCTTAAGCCCAAGGAAGATGAGGTCTTCCCACCGGTTACCGATAGGATTTCCGAGAAGGAAGAGGCCCTGTTTGAGCCGAAGGTAAGCGGGCTTGCGGCCAAGCTTCAGGCCTATCTTATTGCCAGCAAAGAGTGATGCAGGGATAGCAAGTCCTGCGGATAGGAGTAACTAAAGCGGAGGGTAAGCTGTGACTGCTGGTGAGTTGGCCAGACTGCTAGGAGGAGAGCTTTTGGGGGATGGGGGGGTAGAACTTGTGCGTCCGGCTGCTTTTGAGGAGGCATCGCCTGATGAGCTTACCTTCTACGACGGGGATGATACAGCAGAGCTTTCAGCTTCTCATGCAGGGTGCATCATCACCGGGTTGTATCCTGAGAGGTTTTCAGCGTGCTCCATTATTTCCCTCCACGAGGTACGTCAATCCTGGGTTAAAGCCCTGGAAACATTTCCACGGGCTTCAGAGGAACAATCTCCAGACCTCGTTTACGTATCGGATTCTGCCTTGGTTGATTCCTCCTCTGTGATTCTGCCTTTTACCTATGTTGGACCCGAAGTTCGGATCGGCCCGGATTGCCTCATAGGTCCTAACGCAACCATCCATGCACGTTCTAAGATAGGGGCACGCGTGAAGATTGGCGCAGGATCGGTCATCGGCTCACCAGGCTTCGGGTATGTTCAGGATCCCGACGGTAATCACCATCACATCCCGCATCTGGGCAGGGTGGTGATCGAGGAAGACGTTGAGATCGCGGCAGGTGTTTGCATCGACCGCGGCACCGTAAGCCAGACAGTTATCGGCAAGGGAACCAAGATAGACAACCTGGTTCATATCGCGCATAACGTGCGGGTAGGCAAGAATTGTCTCATAACCGGCCAATGCGGTATTGCCGGCTCCTCGGTCCTGGAGGATAAGGTGGTGCTTGCAGGGCAAGTGGGCGTCAAAGACCACGTCCACATTGGAGAAGGGGCGGTGGTACTTGCTAAGTCAGCAGTGTTTAAGAACATAGGAGCCGGAGAGGTTGTCTCCGGCATACCTGCCCGCCCTCACCGCCTAACCCTGCGCGCGCAGGCGAGGCTTTTTAGAGATGACCCTTCAAAGGACAATTAAGGCCCCCTTCGAGCTTGGCGGTCCCTGCCTGTGGGGCAGGGGCTCCAGCCGTGTCAGAATCCGACCCGCTGAGCCGGATACAGGGCTTCTTCTGCGCCGCATTGATAAGAACAGCACCTTCCCGGTTTCTATCCAGAATGCACTGCTTCGTTCTCACAGGGTAGTCCTTAGGAATGGCAAGGATGAGCTTGCCTTCGTGGAGCATCTCCTGGCCGCCTTGTGGGGGATGGGTATAGACAACGCTTACGTGGACGTTGAAGGGGCGGAGCTGCCCTTCCTCGACGGGAGTGCGTTGCCTTACGTTCAGGGTATCAAGAAGGTTGGGGTGGTTACCCAAGGGGTCTCTCGACTGCTGCTGGAGGTTTCTGCATCGCTCGTGGTGATTGAAGGCGCTCGTTTTTTATACGTGTCTCCGGCAGCAGAGCTCAGGTTGAGCTACATCTTTCTTCATCGCGGTTTGAGGATTCGGCGGTTTCAGAATATCGAGGAGGTCTTTGCCTCCCAGATCGCCCCTGCGCGGAGCTTTGCTACAGGCGATTACCCTTCCTTTCCCTACCCTTTCCTGATACGTCACAGCGGCAACCTGAGCTTTCCTTATCCACCCAGATTCGCCGATGAGATGCTGCGCCACAAGGTGCTTGATTTGATCGGCGATCTGGCTTTGATTGGAATTCGAGCACCGGTTAAGATCCGGGCGTTCGGGACCGGTCACCGAGAGACACATAGGGCCATCAAAATTCTTCTCAAGGAGGTTTTAGATGACAGCTTTGGATATAGACGCCATTCGAACTAAGCTGCCTCACCGCTACCCCTTCCTGATGGTTGATCGGATAACCAGGATCGATGAAAAAGAGATCTGGGGTTACAAGAACGTAACACACAACGAACCTTTTTTTGCGGGACACTTCCCCGGCTTCCCGGTGATGCCGGGTGTTTTGATCATCGAGGCCATGGCCCAGCTTTCGGGGCTCATTATCCTTGCCAAGCGAGAAAGCGAGGAGCGCAACATGTTATTCATGGGCGTGGACAAGGTTCGCTTCCGCAGGCCTGTAAGACCGGGTGACAGACTGGACATGCACGCTCGTTTGATCTATCACCGCGATGCTGAGCAGACCGAGCAGGCCAAGATAGAGGCAGAAGCCCATGTAGACGGCGAGCTTGCCGCGTCGGGAACCTTTGTAGTGGGGCTTTTCCCCAAGGAAGAGTAGCCGCGTCCAAAGGATGAGCAAGATCCATCCCACAGCCGTCCTGTCAGCAGGCGCCCGCTTGCATGAGGGGGTAAGTGTCGGTCCATACGCGGTGATCGAAGAGGATGTAATAATCGGAGCCGAAACACGCATCCTCTCACATGCTGTCATCAAACCACATGTGCGTATCGGCAAGAACTGTATGATAGCAGAGCACGTGGTGTTGGGCGGTCTGCCCCAGGATACCCGATTTGCGGGTGAGCGAAGCTTTCTTGTCCTCGCAGATAACGTCACGATTCGCGAGTTCGCCACCCTGCACAGGGCCACAGGTGAGGGCGAGGCAACGAAAGTCGGCAAGGGTTCATACATCATGGCCTACGCGCATGTCTCGCATAATTGCAAGTTAGGAGGGCAGGTGACCCTGGCAAACGGTGTTCAGCTTGCAGGACACGTTGAAGTCGGTGAGCAGGCCTTTCTGGGAGGTTCAAGCGGGGTTCACCAGTTCGTCCGCATCGGGCGGCTTGCCATGCTTGGCGCACACTCCTACCTGACGCAGGATCTGCCCCCTTTTCTTCTCGGTTCCGGACATCCATTTCACGTCGCCGGGGTGAATCGTGTGGGACTTGAGCGGGCTGGATTCCCACCCGAGCTCCGCAGGCTCATAGCAAAACTCTGCCGTATGTTCTACCGGGACCCCAGACCGCGTGATAAGGTGCTGGCTGAGCTTTTACCCAAGGAGCGTTTGATACCTGAAGTGGCGGAGTTCTTGAACTTTATAGACTCTAGCCGGCGTGGGATTCGTCTTAAGACTCGAGTGCGCTAGTTATGCGTTTGATCCAGGTGCGGGTGGTTACCAGAGCCTCAAGACGCCGCGTTGAGGAACTCGGAAGGGATTGCTTTAAGGTCCGGGTGCATTCTGCTCCCGAGAGGGGACGGGCGAACGCGGAGGTAAAAGAGCTCCTGGCGAGATACTTCGGGATACCGCGCTCAAGTGTTAGTCTTATCAAGGGCGAGCGCTCACGCAATAAAACCTTCGCGCTTGACATGTTTCAAGATAGCCGTAAGATTACAGATCACAAGAAGGAGGATTGATGGCCAAATACCTTTTGGCGATGCTTATCGTGGCTGCAGCCGGGGTTGTCCTTCTGGCCCTGGACTGCGACAGGCTTGATGAACCTTTATACGAAACGGAACTCGGTAAGATAAGGGTGCAGACAGAAACGGTATACCTTACTGAAGAAGAGGGGCCCTCCTCATACGCCCTGGTTAATTTTTCCTGGCAGGGGCTTTCAGAAGATGATGGTGAAGGTGTGGTAGTGGAGAGAAAGATCAATGGAGACTTTATTGTGCTAGATACGTTGCGTGATCTTGCAGAAGGGATGGAATTTAGCGACCCTGAAACCCTGGGCATTGATGAAGCCACCTACCGGTTGCTTTTGCTCAGGCAAGATCGGGCACTTGTGCTTGAGGAGTTCACCTGCACCCCGTTTGCAGGCCTTGTGTTTCATCTCCCGGACACCGTCTTGGCCGAGGAGGGCAGGGTGGTCTTATCGTGGGATCCCATCGAGGGGATTAGCGAATACGAGGCTCGACTGATGACCCTGCAGGCGCTTGCTCCGATTCCAAAAGGTGAGACTATTGTAAATGCCACAGTTAAACCGGATGGCAAGACGGTAGTTTGGGAGATAGATGCGGATAAACTGGATAAGCCTGCCAACTACATCCTCCAGGTGAAGGCCAGCTTGAAGGATGAAGAACGCTTGCGTAGTATCAGAGGCTCAAAGCTTTTTGTTTTGGGAGGCTCGGGTGAAGAAGAGGAAGAAAACAACGACTAATGGAGGAGGGATACCATCATGAACGAACAAAAAAGATCAAATAACCGGGCGTTGTGGATCTCGGTGCTTATCTGTGCCGGGGTCGCCTTGCTTATTTCTGCTGGGGTTACCTTAGGGTTGCAGATCCCAGGTTTTCTTGCGCGGCGTCCACGCCCAACCCCTGAGATAGTGGGCCTTAGCGTTGAGGAAGCCGAAGTGGTGGTTGAGCCTTACCGCTTCGTGATTCTTCCGGTAGGAGAGAACCCAAGCGATCTTGAGGAAGGGGTGATACTTTCCCAGGATCCGGAGCCCGCTGAACCTATTTGCCTTGGTGGGATCATCCGTGTCGTTTTGAGCACCGGAAGGCCGATAATAGAGGTGCCCCAGCTTGCCGGGTTTGAGTTGCTCCATGCAACCGAGTTGTTGCAGGCCGCCGGGCTCTTCGTCTCCGACGTTGTCTCAAAACACGATACATTAGCTGAGGATTTGGTGATAGGAACCGATCCTGAGGCGGGAACCGCAGTGGAGAAGGGAAGTAAGGTTACGTTGTTCGTGAGCCTTGGTCCCGAGCTTGTTGAGGTTCCTAAGGTAACAGGCCGCAAACTCTCAACGGCTCGAAAAACGATAGAGGAGCAGGGGTTTGTGGTAGGCGCTATAACCTACAGGGTAACGGGCGAGTACTACCAGGGAACCGTGATGAAACAGACGCCCAAGGCGGGCGAGATGGCTCCAAAGGGCTCACAGATAGATCTGGTGGTTGCAGGGGTTCTTCGCTAGAATGGCAGAGAGATCCGCCCCTAGCATTGTTCTGAAGGTCGCTGTGGTCGTAGGGATTGTTATCGGTGGGTTTTTTGCACTTGGCATTCTGGGATTTCTTGTAGGGAATTACATAGTGGTGCCTTTGATAGTAGGCAAAGGCGACGAGGTCGAGGTTCCTGAGGTGGTAGGTCTGCCTCTGGAGGAGGCGATTGTTCTCCTCGAAGAACAGGGCTTCGAGTCTGTGGCTGATGAGAAGCGGCCTGATACACTCTATGTGGAAGGAACAGTCTTAGAGCAGAGGCCTGGGGCCGGGAGCAAGGTCAAGAAGGGCAGGTTGGTGCAGCTTACCGTATCCTCGGGAGAGGAGTCGGTTCGCGTTCCCTACCTCTTGGGTCTTACCCTGGAGCAGGCCACGGCTATAGCCCAGCGCCGCAACTTTGAGATCGAGCAGGTGGATACCGTGCAGAGCGATACCGTTCCCCTAGGAAGAATCGTAGCCATGAAGCCTGACCCGGAGATTCGTGTTGCGAAAGGAACCAAGCTTCGTCTCTACATCTCCGCCGGTCCAATTGGCAAGACGATCCCCATGCCCAACCTTATAGATATGCCCCTTGAGAAGGCCCGAGCGCTGCTCGATGCCGATTCGCTTATCCTGGGAGAGATTCGCAAGCACCCCATCGCAGGCAAGGGCGGGATTGTGTTGCTTCAGTCTCCTGAGCCCGGGGTATTTGTTGGGAAAGGGGACACGATAAGGGTTACCGTGGGCCAGGAGCCTTGATCCTGGCTTGCCAGCGTGTTAATGGGCGATGATTGTCTTGAGTTGTTAGATTGATGAAAGTACGTGATGGTTGAGTTTTCCGCTTCAATACTTAACTGTGATTTTACCCGCCTTGGCGAAGAGATACGTACCGCGGAGGCAGCAGGGGTGGACGCGTTCCATCTCGACGTCATGGACGGGCATTTCGTCCCCAACATAAGCTTTGGTCCGCCGGTGACCAAACATATCAGGAATCTCACCGAACTCCCGCTTCGCGCTCATCTGATGATTGCCGACCCCGTAAAGTACGCACCTAAGTTCATTGAGACGGGCGCTGATGAGGTGCTCTACCACATCGAGGTCGCGCGTGAGGACACCCTGCCCAAGCTGCTTGAACACGGTAAACCGATAGGCGTTACCCTGAATCCGGACACCGCACTTGAAAGCGTCTATCCAATCCTGCCAAAACTCTCGCAGGTGCTTTTAATGAGCGTTTTCCCCGGTTTCGGCGGCCAGAGTTTTATCCCCGAGACGCTCCAAAGGATCACTGCTCTCAAGTGCGAGATCGAGCGCCAGGGACTTTCTGTGCACATTGCTGTTGACGGCGGGATCAATCCCCAGACCGCGCCGGCGATTCGCGAGGCCGGGGCTGACATACTGGTGGTTGGCTCGGCGCTTTTCCGATCAAAAGACTACGCCGCGGTCGTGCGGGCGGTCAAGGGCGGGTGAAGTCAAATTTAAAAGTGCAAAATGCACCCAACCGGGGCACTAACGCAAAGCACAAATTACGGCAGTCATTGCGAGGAGTGACGACCGAAGGGAGGCGGGACGCGGCAATCTCAGTACCAGAAAGTCAAAAACCGGGGCACGAACCCTATCATAATACAGCGGCGCTATGAGATTGCTTCCCTTCCCCGTCTCCTGTGGAGACGGACTACGGTCGCAACGACGGTTTGGAGTGCAACAAGCGTCTTGTTGCATCCTGGAATTCATCGCAACGACAGGGGGGTCCCCAAGCGATTGCGAAGCAATCGCTTGGGGTAAGAGCGACACGGTCGTTGCACTCTAAAATATAAAGGGGTTGCCCTTGGACACCCCCACCCTACCCTCCGCCAGACTGTGGTACTTCGCCCCATCAAGAGGGAGGCGATAAAAATTATCCCCCTCCCCGGTGGAGGGATAACCCAAAGGCTTTGCAGCTACAATTTCCCCCTCCCTGGTGGAGGGGGACGGCACGCAGTGCCGGGGGAGGGGATTCAGAAAGGCTCCTCCTCCAGCCGCTCCTCCGGAGCGGCCACCTCCCCCACAAAGGGGGGAGGAATTGGATGGGGCGATTCACAAATCGGCCCTTACATATCTTCCGAGGCAGGTTGCATCTTTAAGGAGAAGTAAGTAGAATACCCCAATGACTTTAAATAAAAAAGGCCAACAAGGTAATATCACAGATGTTTGACCTTCTGAAAGACGCGTTCACCAAGCTCAAGCGGGAGCTGCTGGGCAGGGGCAGCCTTTCCGAGCGGGAGATCAAGGAGTTCCTGCGCACGCTTCGCGTGACGCTCCTTGAGGCGGACGTGAACTATAAGGCGACCAAGGCGTTTATTTCCCTGCTTGAAGAGAAACTTAACACAACCGAGATATACAGCTCGCTTCAGCCAGGCAAGCAGGCGCTGCGGGTTATCTACGAGGAGCTGACCACGTTCCTTGGGGGAAAGGCCGAGAAGCTTGAGTTCGCAAAGCCGCCAACCGTCATTCTGCTTTTAGGGCTTCAGGGTGTGGGCAAGACCACCGTGGCCGCAAAGCTTGCCAGGATGTATGCTGGTAAGCACCCACTTTTGGTCGCTGCGGACATCAAACGACCGGCTGCGGTCGAGCAACTTGAGTCCCTGGCATCAAAAGCCAAGGTAGATTTTTTGGGGCCTCCAAAACCTACCTCCCGCGATATAGAGACCTGCACCGCGGCACTCAAACACGCGAAGAAATCAAATAACCAACTGGTCATAATAGACTCTGCCGGACGTCTTCACATCGACAAGGAGATGGTCGCCGAACTTGCCCAGATAAAGGAAAAACTCGAACCCGATTACTCCTTACTTGTCCTCGACGGTCTGGTCGGGCAGGATGCGCTTCGCCAGACCCAGGAGTTCCACGCCCAGCTCGGGGTTTCGGGTGCTATCCTTACGAAACTGGACGGCGATGCTCGTGGGGGCGCGGCGCTCAGCTTCCGTCACGTTACCGGTTTGCCCATATATTTCATCGGAATCGGTGAGCAACTCGGGGATTTTGAGATCTTCCATCCTGAGCGAATAGCCGGCCGTATCCTCGGTGAGGGTGATGTGGCAAGCGTTGCCGAGCAGGTGCGTCAGGTGGTTGACGAACGTCAGAGTGCCGAGCTTGCCGAAAAGCTCATCGGGGGACGTCTTAACTTCGAGGATTTACTGACTCAGATGAAGCAGATTTCAAAGATGGGAGATCTCTCAAAGCTTATGGACAAGCTGCCTGCAGATATGGTGGGAGGAATGAGTCCTGAAGATTTCGATCCTGCCGAGATCAAACGCACCGAGGCCATCATCCTATCCATGACACCTGCGGAGCGGCGCAACCCTGATATCCTCTCGGGAAGCCGCAAGCTGAGGATAGCCCGCGGGTCTGGCACCACCCCTGCCGATGTCAATCAGCTCATAAAGCAGCTTTCCGAGATGCAGCGCATGGTCAAGGGGGCAGGGGTTGATCCACGCCTTGCAGGAGCAGGGAAGGTGAGGGTGCGACCCAAGAGCAAGAAGCGGAAGAAGAAAAGGAAGCGGCGGTAATCTTCGTAATGGTATAATAGAAAAGTTAAATAAGAGGAAGGCCTTTGGGAGTAGTCAAATCTGCGATTAGATGGCTAACATAGCCGGCGCAGAAGGCTTTGATTAAAGAATTTCTAATGGTTAAAGTTCCCGTTCCACTTGTTAACAAGAGCAAGATACTGTGGAAGAACTTTCGGTGATTTGGATTAGTGGCGGGTTCGAGTATATCTGGAAGACGTGCCGATAGAAAGCCTACTAACCCACAACTAACCACCCACAAGATCAATGCAAGAAAATCGAGTTCTTTGTCGTTTTGATTATCAAGTTTTGTCAGATAATCAATAAAACCAACTGATGCTCCTACTATCGCTCCGATATACATGTGAGTTCTTCGTTTCATAAGACAATAATACTTCGGGAAACATTGGTTGTCAAGGTGTGTAGGCATTTTCAAGAATAAGGCCAGCCGAAAGGCTGGCCTCTTGATCTTTTCTTAGGGTGTTTATTTACCGCCGCCGAACAGAAGCCCAGCCTGGGCGTAAATACCTGAAGGATTGATCTCAGGAGCTTTGCGTAGATCGGCGCCGTCTTCCAGTTCCCAACCACCAAGGAAAGGACTCCACATGTAGCCGCCCTTTATCTGGATGGCGATGAACTCGATAGGAATAAGTATAGTGAGACTGGGAGCTAGGGTGAAAGTCCCGAAGGAAACCTCAGAGGTGCGTCCGGGATTATCCAGAAGATCACCGAAGTCTATATCTCCCAGTCTGGGACGGAGTTTCAGGGTCACAGCGGTGCCGCCGATGCCTACCATGGGCATGATGCCGAAGCCTTTCCAGATGTTGATGAAGTAACCGGGCTCGAAGAATCCGCCGCCATAGGTCATTTTTATTGAGACGGTGTCTCCATCTAACCTTCGTCCGCCGCCGAAGCCCCAGCCGCCGAACATCAGATGATCGCCGCCGCCCCAGCCGCCGCCACCGTAGGTGATTATGTAATCATCTTCTATCCTGGCCATACCCTGGACATCGCTAAGCTCTTCGTTCAAAGCGTCAAAATCGGGCATCATGTAAGAGACTACGAATCCGCCGTAGCCTTTTGCACCAAGGGCAGCCACGGCAAGGATAAGGACTAAAAAGATCGCTTTCTTCATTTAACTCCTCCTAATTAGTGATTGCCGTTCTCCTCATTTAAACATCCTCTACATCTAGGTAGACGACAGGGAGGAAGAAATGTTGCACCCTTTAGTTGATACCCTTGCCATCCTCTCCCCTCCCTGGTAACTACCCCTTGCCGCACAGGCTGGTGTGTTTTCTTGACATACCTTTCTTTCCGATTAGTCTTATGTCAGGTAGATCGATTGTGAAAAATGGAGCATGAGATCGTCCAACATGCGGACACCCCAGGCAAGGGGTTGTCAAAGGGCCGAGAAGCGTTATAATAGTCTACAGGTAAAGTCTCAAGGTGCGAGAACAAGAAAAGGTGTTGGGTTGAGGCAGGGTGATTGAAACTAGAACTCTAAGGAGGAAATAGATGAAAAGATCCCTCGTAGTGGGCGTGATGGTGCTTGCGGGGATTGCCCTTTTTGCCGGTGAGACCTCCGGTCCGGCAGGCCGGATTCCACTGTGCAGAACTGAAGGTTCTTGCGTGTTCCATCTAACTATGCCCGAGTTTGAGATTATCCCGTTGGATAACGACGAGGTTCGGATAGGAATGCCAGGGGTAGGTTATCGGCAGTATCCAGGTCACCCTCGTCTGCCTATGCCTACATATACCTTTGCGCTTCCCCCTGGAAGTGAGGTTGTAAGCGTGGATGTTTCCGGGAACCGCTGCGAGTTGCCCGGGACCTATCTCGTGGAGGCTTCACTTCCGGCGCTACCGCTTGGAGCCACGAACACCACGCTAAACAACCTTCACATGCTTTACAAAGAGACACGCGCCCGCGTCTACTCTGGGGAAGAGAAGTTATCGGATCACCTGGGCGAAATTCATGCTACAGGGGAGCGCCGCGAGTACTCGTTGGTCACCGTGGCAGTTTATCCATTCGCCTATGATCCGGTCTCTGGCAGCCTCTCCTTCGCCCGCGACGTGACGGTCAGCATCCGCTACGCCCCGGTCTCTGAGGAGCACTCCGAGTTCATTGCCCGTTTCATCCGCAAGGGAACCCTTTATCCCGACGTGCCTCAACACATCTACAACAAGGACGAGGCTCGTGAGTGGTACCGTCCCTCGGAGCGCGTGCTTGCAAACCCGCGGATGCTTATCCTGACTACCGCCGCGCTCAAAGATTCTACCAGCCTGTACCGCCAGTGGCGCAGGCACACCGGCTTCGAGGTCAGTGTGGCGACCGTGGAGGATATAGCGGGTTCTACCTCAGGGGTGGACTTGCCGCAAAAGATTCGCAACTGGCTGCGCGGGCACGCCGCCGACTACGACTACCTCCTCATCATAGGCCACCATGCGAATATCCCCATGCGGGTACTTGCCCCATTCAACAACGGCAACGCCGGCTGGTGGCCTGATTTAGCAGATATCCCCTCAGACATCTACTACGGTGATCTGTCCAAGCCTGATGAGGAGTCCTGGGACCTTGACAACGATACCCTCTACTATGGAGAGGCCCTCTCCGCCGGTGGTTTTGAGGACCCTCAGGACGCCCCGGACCTCGAGATGGAACTTCATGTCGGTCGCATTAACTCCTCCCTTGCGACAACCGTCCCAGAGATCTTGGAACAGACCTGGCTATTCGAGTACGATAAAAACACAACCTATAAAGAGACCTCTGTCCTTGCCGGCGGTATCCTGTGGTATCCAAACCAGAACGGAAACGGCTTGGCAGGTTACGACGGCGCCCACTACATGGAATTTATCATGAACAACGGGATCATCAAAGAATCGCCGGCCACCACCCTCTACGAGAAGGAAGGCAACGGGCCATCAATCTATAGCTGCGATATCAACTTCACCCAGAGCAATCTGAAGAACACCCTAGCCAACACCGACGCCGGTATATTCGTCGAAAACAACCATGGCTTCAAAAACGCCTTCTATCGCACCGTATGGGCCAGGGATGACGGCGATGGCATCCCCGAAGATGCCGAACTAGATGCGCCGGTCGGCCTTGCGAACACGGACGCCTTCCTTCTTAACACCGAAAAACCAAACGTGGCGTTCCTCCTCTCCTGCCTTAACGGATACCCTGAGGATGCAAACTCCCTGGCGCAAGCCCTGCTGAACTACTCAAGCGTCGCTGTAGTTGCCCATACGCGCTCCGCCCTGGGCAGATATGGCTGGAGTGGCCCGGGCGACGGCGGCCAAAACGGTCTCTACTACTACGTGCTGAACAACTACCTTAAGAAAACCACCTACGATCACGTCCTGGGCGATGCCGTTGATGCCGGCAGGCTCCAATACTATAACGCAGAGTCCCGCGTAAGCAAGTACGTGAACTCTTACGGTCACACCCTTTACGGTGATCCTTCCCTGCGCCACTTTGGCCGAACAGGTATAGCTGAAACCCCGCCCGTGGTGTCCCTGACAGGCCTCGATGTAGACCTTGAGAATCAAATACACTTCAGCCTGGCTGCCGCAAGCAAGGTTTGCCTTGAGGTTTGGGACGTTGCCGGACGCAAGGTGCAGACACTATTCGAAGGCCACTCATCCGCTGGAACCCACACCATCAACTGGGACGTCAGTGGACTCCCATCCGGCGCCTACTTCATCACCCTGAGAACCAAAGCGATCACCCGGACCGCCAAGGCTGTGGTTATTCAGTAGAATCAAGAGAACTGAATCTAAAGGCCGGGGGTTGACCTCGGCCTATTTTTTGTTTATAGTTAAGGTATAGAAACTAAACTGGGAGGTTCGAATGTACATGATTAAAATCCTTATCTTCTTCGGCCTGTTGGTTCCACTCACATTACCACCCTCGGTCGTTGCGGCTGAAGAGATTCCTCTGTGTAGTCAGGAAGGAAGCATGGTCTTTGCTCTAGACATGCCCTCGTTTGAGTTTGTCACCCTTGAAAACGGCGAAACCCGCATCATAATGGAAGGAGCCAGCTATAGACAGGTGCCTGGCTATCCAAGACTGCCCAAACTCACCTACACCTTCGCCCTTCCGCCTGCCGGCGAGGTGGTAGAAGTCGAAGTGAGAGGCGCCCGCTTTCCCCTGGAAGGAACCTATCTCATAGAGGCCAGCCCTCCCCGGCTCCCCCGTTCAGCTTCAGTGGATGTGACAGAAAAACTCTATTCAATTTACGAGGAGAATCGTGTCCGCGTCTACTCCGGCGAGGAGAAGCTCTCAGAGGAGCTTGGCAAGATAAATGCAAAGGCTGAGCGACGGGAATACTCGCTGGTGACTGTAACTTTGTGTCCCTTCTTTTATGATCCTGTAAGCGGTGCACTTTCGGCGGCTTCCGACGTCACAGTGAGGATTGACTACGCGCCGGTATCTGAAGAACATGTCCAGTTCATCGAGTCATTTATGGAGAAGGGGACACTCTATGAAGACGTGCCGGAGTGTATCTACAATAAGGAGCAGGCGCGCGAGTGGTATCGCCCCTCCGAGCGCCTGCTTGCAAGTCCCCGGATGATCATTCTCACAACAGATGATCTTAAGCCCCATGTAAATCGCTACGTCTCATGGCGTGAAAGCACCGGTTTCGATGTAAGGGTGGTAACCCTGGAGGAGATAACCGAATCCACCGAGGGTGTAGATACACAGCAGAAGATCCGCAACTGGCTGCGCGAGCACGCGGCGGACTACCACTACCTTTTGATCATCGGCCATCATTGGGATATCCCGATGCGAACACTCACCCTGTTCAACAACAACGATGATCCGTTTAATAATCCCGATATTGCTCCTCATCCCTCCGATATCTACTATGGTGACCTGTCGAAACCGGATTTCGAATCCTGGGACATAGACGGAGACGGTTACTACGGTGAGATAGAAGACTGGGAGGGAACAGGGGATGTGATGGACGAACCCGATCTCGAGATGGAACTCCACATGGGTCGCATCAATACCTTGTTAGCACAGAAGATTTCTAATACCTTGGAAAGGACCTGGCTTTTCGAGGACAGCAAGGATCTGACCTATAAGAAGAGATCGGTGCTTGCCGCAGGCATCCTTTTCTACTTCTCGTTGGAGGATAAGGATGATGGTGGGGCTTGGTTCATGGAATACCTTATGGATTCACGTGTCTTAACACCTTCGCTGGCCACCACCCTTTACGAGAAAGAAGGAGATAACCCTTCTGACTATGACTGCGACCTCCCCCTAACTCAAGATAATCTAGTAGCGACCTTGGCCAATGCCGACGTCGGGATCTTCGTCGAGAATAACCACGGGGTGTCGGATCGATTTGTCCGCTGTGTTTGGTACGACGACAACGAAGACGGCGAAGCGCAGGATTCGGAGTTGGATTGGCCCCCTGGATTAACGTCAGGCGACGCCCCCAACCTCAACCACACCAATCCTAACGTCGCTTTTCTGATGTCATGCCTGAACGGAAAGCCGGAGACCGGTACTTGTCTGGCCCAAGCCCTTTTGAACGAGGGGAGTGTGGGGGTGGTCGCGCATACTCGTGCAGCCTGGGGCTCTTTCTGGGAAGAGCCGGGCGACGAGGGCGACTACGATCTCTTCTACTACCAGTTAAAGGCGTATCTTGCGGAGAACAACACCTACGATTACGTTATAGGCGATGCAGTCAGCGCGGGTCGTGCTCAATACTGGAACCAGGTGAACTGGTTTGGGGATTACTATAATGCCTACGGGCAAGTGCTTTACGGTGATCCGGCCCTGCGCCACATGGGAAGAGAAGGCACCATACCCACCGCGGTAGCGGAAACCATAGCTGAGAAGACGCCAACAGCCCTGAACGTGAACGCAGATCATGTGGTAAGATTCAGCCTGCCTGAACCTACCGACGTGCGCATCGAGGTGTGGGACGCTGCGGGCCGAAAGGTGCAGACACTACTCGAAGACCACTCATCCGCTGGAACCCACACTCTTTCTTGGGATAGTAGTGGACTCCCATCCGGCGCCTACTTCATCACCCTGAGAACCAAAGCGATCACCCGGACCGCCAAGGCTGTGGTTATTCAGTAATAGTTTAAGGAGACAAATCAAAGGGCCGGGCTACCCCCGGCCCTTTCTTTCTAGGGAGATCATACGGATTTAACAAGCGTTGACAAGCTCATCTCGGCGCTTAATCTAATCTATGTTGTTGAGTTTAATCTTTCTAGGCTTTGTGACCTCCTCCACGCCAAACGACTCCTTACCTGAGGTTAAGGCTTTAGATCACTGCCTCAAGCGATTAACTCATCTTACCTTGCTTGATCCCCAAACAAGGCTGCGCGCGGCGTGGTTTATACCGGAGTTCTCTGTTAAAAGAGAGAGTCTGGCAGTGGCCGGTAGCAGGCCGGGCGAGGTGCGCTTTCTGCTCGACGGCGTTCCCCTATGGGACCCGCAGACCGGTGAGAACACCGTCTGGCTTCCCAAGAGTCTTCCTGAAGAAGCCAGCTTGAGGAACGAGAAGGCAAGCCTTGCACCAGTTGTAGCCCTTGCCTCGAGAAAGATCCTGGAGGGCTGGCACGCACAACTGGAATCCACTAGCCCCTTCTTTCTTTCCCAAGAGCAACCCGAAGGTCATGCTGAGGTCTTTCTGAACGTCCCTGTGGGAAGCAAGCTGAGCCTTTCGTTTGACGGCGCCGCCGTGGTGTGGAACGAGCGTCCTGAAGCTAACCTTGAGTTGCCACATCGCGGCATCGCCGCCTACACCGGTGTTGCCTCGGCAACCCTTGTCCCATCCGAGGGTATGCTGGCTCGCGCGCGAGTGATTCGTTGTCAAACCCAACGTGACCGTTTCTCAAGCGAATGGGCGTTCAACCCCGCCTCAGCACCCTCGAGCTTCGCCAGAGTCAATCTGGTTATCTTAAACTACCTGTATCGCACCGAGATACTTGATCTGGAGATGGCACTTTCAGGATACAACAGCTTCCTCGCAGAGGGCGGCCGTAAAGAGGGCAACCTGTCGCTCTTTCGCCCGTTCGATGAACAGGATTCGGTAGAATCAGGGGCAGCACTGGACATCCGCAACCCGTTCGGGGTCAAGGGGATTTTTTTTTCACAAGGTTTCTACCCCGGGCTTATCGCGAGGAACTCAACGGCGAATCGCGCCCGGGCGGCAGTCGGAATATTCGCGGGAGAGATGAACGAAATCCGTGCCCGCTTCAGCTACACCAGCTTCAACCTGATTTCGGATATCACTAAATGGGACGGCGCCGAGGAACGCACCGCAAACTTCCAGAAGACGCCTCGTCTGGCAGGGCTGTACCTCGGTGACCGCATCCACCTGGATCGCTTCTGGATAGAGCCGGGGCTGGGGTTTGCATATCTGGGGATAGAGAACCCGGATACCAGCCAGGGAGGGGTTGAGATCCCCGAATATACAATCTCCCTTGCCCCGCGGATCGAAGCTCGCGCTTACCTGGGGGGAGTTCAGATACGAGCGGGTACGGACATGCCTGCCGCAATCCCTCCGTTTGCTGTCTTCTTCGACACAAAGGACGAGGCCCCCATTGTTGATTCCCTCATCTTGATCCCCAAAATAGATCCAACACCAGAACGCGCGTGGCGAGCATGGTTCGAGGTGCAGAAAGGATGGGGGAAGAGCTGGACTACCGGCATCTCGTTTTACTCAAGCCTGGGCTACAAGCTTCTTGCCGGAGGCCTGAATCCTACGGAGGAGCTTGGTGGGACCATCCAGACGGCAGGGGTTTTTTTAGATGGCAGGGCCTTAAGCCTCGGGGTGATGCCTTGGTTTGAATACAGCTCAGAGTGGTTGGCAATACGTGCCGTCTACCGTTTCGCGTCAGCTAAATCAACAACCTCAGGGCCTATCAGGGACTACGAGCGTCTTCTGGCCGGGGATTCTCTCACGACCCGGATGCAGAGGATGCCTCTTGACTCGCGCCACAAGTTTACGCTTGAGGCCAACTTATCGACACCCGAAGAGATGCACTTTCTCTTAAGAGACTGGTTTCTTGAGCCTGGCTTAGCTTTAGCCTCTGGCTTCCCTGGTGAGGAGGGTGAGGAGGGAGAGGATGGAGAAATTCCCTGGTGGGCATGGTGCGAGGTCGCTGCGGGCAGGGTGATCTCTATTGGCGCCTTCAAAGCGGAGATCGGGGTCGAGCTTTTGAACCCATTTAACTGGAAAGACCCGGTGTTCGGTGAGTTACCAGCCCCTGTTCTTCCCACCGAAGAGGAGTTCCCGGATCGAGTTGTGCTGGGCGATGAGGATTATCATCCTTCACGCGATGCTAACCACGACGGGGTCGTAACCGCAACCGAGGAGGTAGCCGCATACCAACGGGCCAGGGCGTTCTACGACGCATACACCCCAAGCCCTCTGTCTGCCCGCAGCCTGGAGTTTAAAATCTCTGTAAGATTTTAACTTAACGTCTCTTAGCGAACCAAAACGAATCTCTCTGAAACAAAGCTGTCTTTAGCAGACACCGTGATCCAGTAAATACCTCGCGGTAAATCCGAGACCTCAAGGGGTATACGGACAGCTTCTGTAGAGGCCGGTACACTCGCAAGCGTCTTGACTTTACGCCCCACCGCGTCGTAAATTTGCGGAGTTACTGGATAGGGCGAGGATATCTCCACCCATCCCTGCGAACGCATGATAGCAGAAGAAAGACGCAAGGTTACCATCTCCTTCAGAGTAACAACTTCTTCGCGCACTTGCCCGAGCGAGTCCATGTTAGCCATCGTAGCCATCCACCCCACGCACGCCTTTGTGACCTCAGTTAGGTAAGGCGTGTTGAGCTTGTCCAGCGTCTCCTCGGTAGTGTGATAGAACGGATTAAAGTCATTCCCATCTTCTACAAGAGAGATCCCCGGAATTCCCACCCACCACAGGCACATGCCGTCACCGGGTTGCCATTCATTATCCACCACCGGATCGATATTCAGATTGTAGACATCAACTATCTCATTGAAGATGGATCCGGTTTCTTCTGATAATGGATTCCACTCCGTGTAACCGTGCACCTCAAGCAGCCGGTCGCCGTTGCCGTCGTAGGCAATCATGTCCGCGTTAAGAAAACCAAGGACGTCCTTGTGATGATTCTGGGAAGCGTAATCGAAAGCGCCCCACAAGCCTACTTCTTCCCCGGAAAAGAGCACGAACTTCAAGGCGTGCTGCCAGTCGTTTTCAGAAAGCAATCTTGCAGACTCCAACACTGCCGATACTCCAGAAGCGTTGTCGTCAGCGCCCGGAGTGTAGATGTACTGGGTGTCCTCGTTCCATACGAAGGCGTCGTAATGGGCTGTAATAATAACCTCAGTTGCGTCGGCACCTTCAAGGGTGCCGACCACGTTCCACATCCAATCGAGATTTATGGTATCGGGCAGGGACCATGTTTCCCCATCAGTTGTGTGAAGTATCTCTGTCCAGCCACCCAGAACGCCTCTGCCGTCTGCAATGACATCGATCGCCTGTAAATTGCTTTTGTTTTCCGCGTCCCTTCGCGAGAAGGTGATGCCTGCATCGTCGGAAAAAAGGACCATTCCGCCAGAACCTACAACCCACAAGCTGCCGGACCCTTGTACGCAGATATCGTAAGGAAAAGAAGAAAGGGTGTCGAGCAAAACGTCCCAGGTATTGCCACCATCTGGCGTCTTACATATGCAGCCGAGGTGATCTTCTGAAAACCCTGCGAGATAGCCCAAGAGTGTATCAAGAAACTCCATTTCGGTTATACAATAGAGGGGTTGATCCTGGGAAGACCAGGTTTCTCCGCCATCGGTTGTAACCCAGAGACTTTCCTCAGAGGCAATCCAGCCATTGTTTGCCGAGATGAAATCCACCTGGGAAAGGTCCTGAGCGAAGGGGTATGACTTCTCCCAGTTCACCCATGCGTCGGTGGTGGAAACGAGAGTTCCCAGATCACCAACCGCCCAGCCGTGGGTTGAACCTACAGCACAGATATCGTTCAATACAGTTTCTGTTCCAAGCTCAAGCATAAGCTGCCAAGTTTCTCCTTCAACGGTGCGCATTAATTTCGTGCCAGCAGCCGCCCATGCCGAGTCTTCGGATAGGGACACAATCTCCCCCCATGCTATGCTGGGATCATCTTTTACTACAACCTGCCAGGACGCACCTGCATCGTCGGTACGGTAAAGGCTACTTTTGATCGGTTGGATATAAATCGAAGGAAACATATTAAAGCTGGCCCAGCCTTTGCCTGAAGGCAGAAGATCCACATCGATCATATCCATTGGGACGAAGGGTTGCATTTCAACCGACACACCAGTGGCCGCCATCTGCTCTGCCAGCCACAGCGCCGAACGATAACATCCCGGTGAGTAGACGTAGCGACAGGGAAGGGAATCCGGTTCGCCTGCGATAATTACCGGTACCTCACCGCTGAGTCTTGAGATGGTTGTAATAAGGGAATCCTCTGAGACCGACTGGATGATCTCTGCTACTGCAGGATCGTACTCCACGACCGGTATGTTGGCCGTAAAAAGCATTGTGGCTAATCCGAGCACTGTTAAGACCACGATTCCTCCTCTTTAGATTTCTTAAATCTATGCCTCTTTTGGGCATTTGTCAACAGTGTCTTGTGAAGAAGAAGTGGAAAGGCTTCAGCGTACCACTACGAACCTTTCAGAAATCATACCTCCCCTGGTTCCGCTCACCGTGACCCAGTAAACACCTCGCGGTAAATCCGAAACCTCAATGGGTATGCGGACAGACCCAGAAGATCCCTGGATAGTTTCAAGGGTCTTAACCCTTTGGCCCGATGCATCGTAGATAACGGGCGTTAGGGAGTGAGGGGAGGAGATCTCGAGCCAAAGGTGATTGTGAACCACCGCTGAAGAAAGACGAAGCGAAACAAGCTCCGGCTGCTCGAGGGCATGATCTCGAATACCGGGCTCCTCCAACAACCCGGCCTCACTAGCAGCCCAGCCCAGCGCAAGACGCACCGCCTCTCTCATATAAGCGCTGTCCAATCTCCCCAGTCGATCGTTGGTAGTGTGAAAGAAGGGGTTAAAGTCGTCAAAATCCTCGATAAGTAACGCCGCCGGGATGTTATACTGCCAGAACCAGTAGTGGTCGCTTGTGCCTTCACCATCGCCGAGGAGGATGTCCGGGGTGATGTTGAGGTCGTAGACGTCTATGAGGTCAACGAGCATCTGTCCCATATCCTGCGAAGCCTGATCATAAGGGTTGCAGTGGATGTCCATGTCAGATAGCGCGTCACTGTTGTATGCTATCATATCCATGTTGAGGGCGGCAATCATGCTGTCTCCCGCTTCCACTGCATCCTTCACGTAGACCTCTGAACCCCAAAGCCCCAACTCCTCGCCGGAGAAGAGCACGAATCGAAGCGTGTGCTGCCAGTCGTGTGTTCCCATTATCCTTGCCGCCTCAAGCACCCCCATCACCCCTGAAGCGTTGTCGTCGGCACCCGGGGTGTAGGTCCACATGGTACTGGTGATAGCGTCGTAGTGGGCGCATAAAATCACCTGTAGGGAGTCTTTACCCGCCAGGGTGGCGACCACGTTGTACATGGTAAAAGGCTCAGGACCGCTCAGTAGTCCCACTTCAGACCAAATCCTCTTCATCTCCTCTTCAGTACGACCCAGAGGTAGGGGGCGATCCTCGTATGAGGCCACGGGCTCAAAGGGTTCCAGCTCGACCTCAAAGCCTCTGGCCTGGAACTGCTCGGCGAGCCACCGCGCCGCCTTGTGGGCACCTTCACTGTAGGCAAAGCGGCAAGGGATGGAGTCCGGCTCCCCTTCGATGGTCACCGCTACCTCTCCGCTCAGGCCTGCTATAACTGCGGTGATGGAGTCCGTGCTGACGGAATCAACCAACTCGGCAACCCGAGGGTCATACTCCACAACAGAAAACCCCGCGAGCATCATCATTCCTGTTAGCATCGATAGGATCACAATATCCTCCTTGCTTTAATATACCTTCAGGAATCCGGATGTCAATAGGGAATTTACCCTGCATGCAAGATAGAGACGGTATTTGAATTATCCCAGAAGGGCTCGGGTGAACTCAGCGGCACAGAAGGGCACTATGTCCTCGGGTTGCTCGCCCATCCCTATGAAGTAGATGGGAAGCGAGAGGCGTTCGACTATTGGGATCACCACCCCGGCCTTACAGGTGCCGTCAAGTTTGGCGATCACAAGACCTGTAACACCCAAGGCATCGTAGAAGCCCTCTGCCTGCCTGAGACCGTTCTGGCCGGTGGAGGCATCCATTACAAGAAGAACCTCATGAGGGGCTTCGGGTATCACCTTAGCAGCCACCCTTCTGATTTTCTCCGCCTCGGCCATCAGGTCGCGCCGGGTGTGAAGACGCCCTGCGGTGTCCACAAGGACAACGCCGTAGCCCTTGGAGAGGGCCTTCTTTAGAGCGTCGTAGACCACGGCTGCGGAGTCCTGACCCTGCACCGAGGAGACAAGATCGGTAGCGGTGCGGGCGGCCCAGCGCTCAAGCTGGAGCCCTGCCGCGTCGCGGTAGGTGTCTGCCGCGGCTATTAGAACTTTGTGAGGTCTCCACAAGGTGGCCAACTTGGCAACGGTAGTGGTCTTCCCACTCCCGTTGGTGCCTACCACCATTACAACCGTTGGATGAGCACCGAACTCGAACGGCTTCTGGGCTTTCTCTAATATTCCCTGGATGAGTCCAGCCAATCTTTCCTTCTCCCCCTTTGATTCGGAAAGAAGGGATTCGACGCGTTCGACCCCGATGTCGGCCTCTACGAGTAGCTCCTCAAGCTCATCGCGGTCACCGCTGCTGAACGCCCGCGTGAACCGGCGGCGCAGGCTTAAGAAGCCTTCCCTAAGCTTCTTCCACTGCAACATGGTGGCGCTTTACGTCCTTTAAGCGCACCGAGATGATCTTGGACACACCCGGCTCCTCCATCGTTATCCCGTAGATTGTGTCCGCCTTCTCCATGGTGCGCTTGTTGTGGGTGATAATGAAGACCTGGATGTGCTCCTTGATGTGCGAGAGGTAGGATGCAAACTTGAGTACGTTAGCGTCGTCAAGTGGCGCGTCAAGCTCGTCGATAAAAATGAAGGGTGCGGGACGCACTCCGTAGAAGGCAAAGAGCAGCGCGATGCCCAACAGGGCACGCTCGCCGTCTGAGAGCTGGGAGAGGCGCTTGAGCTGTTTACCCTCTGGACGAGCGGTTATTTGGATAGGCGAGTTGAAGGGCTCGTCCGGATTCTCTAATCGCAGATCCGCCTCGCCGCCAGGGAAAAAGAAGTTGAATGTCCGACGGAACTCCTCCCGCAACGCCCTGAAGGTGGTCTCGAAACGGCTCCGGGCCTCCTCGTCTATCTCGCGGATGATAGTGGTCAGGCTTTCCGCGGCCTGGCTGATGTCGGTATGCTGTGCCTTTAAGCGATCCAGTTCTGCCTTTTCTTCTTCGTATTGGATCGCGGCATACTCGTTGACCGGCCCCAAATCCTCAATGCGACGTTTGATCTCGGCAAGCTCAGCATCCACCTCCTCAGGCGTCATCGCTTGCGCGTCCGCGTCTTGATCCGCAGGTAGAGGCGTTGAAACCAGAGGTCCCAGCTCCTGCCTTTCCCGCTTCAAGAGAAGCAGCTCGGTGCGAAGCTGAATAAGGTCCTCCCTCAAGCTTTCAAGCCCGGCCTCACGTTCGGTAAGTTCTTCCTCCTTCTCTCGTTTGGCCTGGATAACCTTTGATGTGTCAATCTTTGCCAGACGCTCGGCTTGCCGCTCGCGGCGTTCGTTAAGGCTGGCATGTTCTTTTTGAAGCTCCTCGACAGCCTCACCAAGGTCTGATGTTTCCTGTCGGGTGCTTTCCGCATCCTTCTGCCGGGAGGCAAGAAGTTGATCCAGACGGCCTTTCTCAGCCTCCAGACGCTCGTTGCGCTCACGAGCCAGATGCTCTGCTTCCTCCTCCTTTCCCAAGGTAAGAAGCTGATCGTTAAGCCCTGCCAGTTTGTCACGCAGGGCTTCCTCTTCTTCGCTGAGAGTCTTCTCAAGCTCACTCAGCGCCTCTTCTTTCTCGGAGCGCTGCGACTCCAGCATGCTTATCTTTTCTTCAAGCTCCGCGAGCGTTCCTCGAGCACCTTCGGCTTCTTGTTCACATTTGTGTGCTTGGGCTCGCAAGCGGTCGCGTTCTCGTTCGAGCTCGGCGACCTGTTCATTTATGCGAGCAACCTCTGTCTCCAACGCCTGCTTGCGGCTTCGTTCCTCAAGGTATGAACTTCTCGCTTCATCGAGCTTGGTGGCAAGGTCATCGCGTTCTTTGCGTGATCGGTCCAGATTTTCTTCCAGGGAAGCAATCGAGGTCTTCTCCTGCTTTTCCTGACCTTCCAACTCCTTGAGCCTGCGCCGATCGGCAAGCACCCCGCGAGGTCTACCCAGAAGGACAACCCCGTCCGAACGAAGCGCTGTCCCGTCCGGGCTAACGAAAGAAAGCTGGGGATATTGTCCGGCAAGAGAATCGAGATCGGCAAGATCGGCAAGCACCCAACTCTCAAGGCGCGCGGCAAGCAACCGAGGTGCACCTTTCTTGAGAGATACCTTATCAGCAATCCAGAGTTTGAAGCGCGCATCAGATGGGCGCTGGGGGGATGAGAAGGTGGGCCTGCGGTCAAGCACCAGCCCGGCCTGACCTTCGAGGGAAAGATCTTCAAGATCAGGCATGCCGGTTGCCGCAGCGAATCCAAGCACATCGTAAAGCACCGCCTCAAGGGCCGCCTCAAGTTCCGCTGGATAGCTCAGGAACCCCTCCATCAACCCGCGGAATCGAGGACCCAACTGCTTACGCAAAGCACGCCGCGGCTGATTCTCAACCCTTTCTCGGAGCGACGCTGCCTGCCCGGCTAGCTTGGATTGGTGCTCTATCTGCTCCTGGCGTTTGCGTTCGGACGCTTGAATCTCCTCGTTCAGTCGAGCAAGGCGGTTCTCGACCTGGGGGATCCCTTCTTCCTGTTCGGTTAGTGCGGATGCCGCCTTCTCGAGATTCCCCTTGATCTTTGTAAGTTCGCTGCGGAAAGAGCTGGCTCGTTCGGAGAGCCTGGAAAGCTCACCCCGGGCGACGGAGGCCAGAGATGCGGCGTTTTCTCCGCGGGAATACTCACGGGTTCGTTCCTCTATATGCCGAGCAAGCTCGGCTGAGAGTTCCTTAAGCTCTCCGCGTGTCTTGCGCACCTTGGAACGGTAAGCTGCCAGACGTTCTTCGTCGGCGTGCAACTTACCTCTTGCCTCCTGTAGGGCTCTGTCTGCCTCCTGTCTGCGTTCTGCCGCCTCCTCCTGGGCGCGTTTGGTCTGCTCGGCCTCTGAAGCGATCTCTTCGATGCGACGCTCGGCTTCTAGCTTTTCCTCCTCGATTCGCGCAATGCTCTCCCCAAGTGCCTGGCTGCGTGTACGTGAGGAAGAAAGTTTTGCGGCTATCTCAGAGAGCTTCTTATTCACCTCATCAAGTGCTCTCCTGGCCTCTCGTTCGGCTGCCATGAGCCGCATGAGTTCAGAGTCCTTCTCCTTAAGCCCCCTGCGAATCCCCTCCATCGAGAGCAGTAGCTTGCGTTCTTCCTCCTCCAGTGCAGAGATGGTTTTATCCTTTTTCTCCATCTCCTGCAGAACTGCCTCGAGACGGGCGTGTATCTTACGAGCCTCCAGGGTTACAAGTTTCTCCCGCAGTTCCTTGTAAAGCTGTGCACGCCTGCGCTGACGGGCCAGGGCTCGAACGATACGCTTGCGTTCGCCTATAATATCTTCCAACCGAACCAGATCACGACGGACCAGGTCGAGCTTGCGCTCGGATTCCTTGCGTTTCTCGCGGAATCCCAGCACCCCGGCCGCGGACTCCAAAAGGTTATGCAGGTCGCCGCCCACGATGGCGGTAAGTTTGGTAGCGTCAAATACCGAGTAGAGACGGCCTCCGGCAGCCCCGCCGCGAAGGATCGCCTCGATATCCTTCAGGCGGCACTCCTCGCGGTTGATCTCAAAGCTCGACTCGCCGGTTCGGTAGTAGCGCCTGCGTAACTCCACCTCGGCCGGAAGATCAGGGAACTCGCCTTCGTTTTCAACAACCAGACTGACATCGGCATACCCCAACTCGGACAACCGGCCGCTTCCGGCAAAGATAAGATCCTCGCTCTTGACGCAGCGAAGGCGAGATAACGCCTGCTCACCCAAGACCCATCGGATACCATCGAGAACGTTTGATTTACCGCAACCGTTTGGACCAACAAGTGAGGTCATGCCTGGCGAGAGTTCCAGAACCGTCTTGTACGGAAAGGATTTGAACCCGTAGAGCCTGAGTTCCTTAAGCCGCATGATTGAATCCTAACTCCCTCTCAAGGCCCTGAATAGTTGCCCAGACTCACTAAAGACACAGTAAGGGAAGGTGCTCAGCGCCTGCGTCTACCAAAGGTCTTCTTTGCCTCGCTGCGCAGGCGGGACATCTTCTCGTGTGCCTGGGGGTGGGCGAGAACATGTTCCCAGTAAACCATAATCATAGAGTAGGCGACGATAAGCACCAGACCCACAAGAAGCACTGCCAGCACCATGAGTTTCTTAGGCGGGAAGTAGGGAACCTCGGGAGGCTCGACCCACTCAAGCACGGAGATAAGGGGGGTGTCCTTGGCTTCCATAAGCTTGGCTTGCTCGTATTGCTGGATCAGCAACATGTATATCTCCTGCTGCACCACGAAGTCCCGGTAGAGCTCTAAGTAACGTGATACAACCGGAGGCAGCGATGCAAGCTTTGCCTGGATAACCGCAAGTTCCCGACGTGCCGGCTCATACTGCGGGTTGTCGGTGGTTGAGAAGGAGCGCATGTATTCGAGCTCCAACTCCTTCTGCATCGCCTGTGCCTTGAGCTCGGCGAAGGCCTGTATCTGCCCACCCATCTCAGGGTTCACCATTGGCAGCTTATGCTTGCGCTGGAATTCGGTGAGGGAGTCCTGGGCTGTCTTCATATCCTCCTCAACCTGTGCGAGTCGCCCTTCGATGAACTCCCGCATATGACGACCCCTTGTGTTGCTCGAATGTGTGAGATAGTAATCCAAAGCCTTTGCATAGGTGTTGACGATGTCTGCCACAAGCACATTGTCCGGACCTACCACCTCGATTACAAAAACCTGTTCCGGTGTCGTAAGCTTATATGCGGTCATCCCTGCAAGTTCTTCGCGCGCTTCGGCCCGATCGGTCACATCAAGCCTTTCTAAAAGCACGCAGGAATCTATCACACGATCGGTAACGGTCTGGGAACGCAATATCTCCCCGTAGAAGAGCATCTCACTCGCTTCGACCCCGGGGATACTCAAACCCGTGATCCCCAACTGCGACTGCAGACCCGAAAGCACGCCCATAACGCCGCTTTCCTGTGTGACGGGAAGAAGCTTAACCTCCGCTCTATACCTCTTTGGTAGAAGAAAGGCAAGTGCAATACCCAATCCGCCGAAGCAAGCGATAGCAATAAGCATCTTCCACCAGCGGCGAACGATGAAAATAAAAAGGTCAACAACACTGAAAGTCATCTCACTCACCAAAGGTTAAGATAACGGCCACCAACCCCAAAGCAGATGCGGCTAGCCCAACCCAGTCTCGCACCTCATAAAGTGGCTTTCGGGGGACAAAGATCATCGCCCCTGGTTCAAGCTGCATATCAGGATGCGCACGTCGGGTGCGTCCGTCCGGATATATAACACGGATTGCCCCTAGATTGGCTGACGAAGAGAAGCCGCCTGCATGCCCCAGGTACTGATTTAGGGTCAGGGCCTCGTTGTAGATGACCGGTCCGGGCTTGCGTAACTCGCCGGTCACATATACAAATTGTTCTGAGCGAGGCACGGTTACAATATCTCCATGCTCAAGCTGAGTGTTCTCTCCTTGCCCGGTGGCGAGGTATTCCTGCATATCAAAGAATATCCGCTCGTCTCCCCGCTGTATATAGCAGTGAGCCAGATCGCTTTGTGGAATAAGAACTGCACGACTTTCAAGGAAATCACACACCCCCTCGCCGGGCTCGAACTCCAGCCAGTGTTCGGCGTTGAACTGGCGACGCAGTGTATCGGTAAGGAAAACCAGCTGGATGCCGGGCTCATCAACGGCCTCTTTGGCAAACACCGCACCCCGCAGGAGAACGAAGAGCTCCATCTTAGGGACATAGATGATATCTCCGTCTGAAAGAGGGGGATTGGCGTCCAACTCACCATCCTCACGATAACGACGAAGATTGACCCTTAAGGTGTCACCGGAGCGCCTGACCAGTGAGATGTTTGAGACCGATCCCATGGAGGTGATGCCTCCAGCCAGATCAATACCGTCCTCTACCCGCATAAAGGGGGTAACAAGATAACTACCTGGCCACTGGACATCGCCAAGGACGTTTATCTTGCAAAGCCTTGCTCCAATCAGGACAAAGTCTATCTCGACAGGCCTGATGAAATCACGAAAGGCCTCAGCCACCTGCTTGCGAGCCTTCTTGACAGCAACGTCCACGACCTCCATATAACCCACGGCCTCAAGGTTAACAAGACTCACCTCTCCAAAGGTCTGTCCGAAGGTTGTCATCCGGCGGCTTGAAGGCAGCATAATTACAAGCTGCCCGGTAGGGGTAATCCGGGTAGGATAGCTGTAGGAAAAACTGCCCTTTACAATAATCAGCAGACTGTCGCCGGCGTTAAGCACATAGTCATCTATGGAAACTGGCTGTTCAGGAACCCTCCCAAGCTCAACAGGTATCTGGCGGCCAAAGGACTCGCCGGAGACCTGACCAACCCCTGCAAGAAACCAAAACAATATCCCCATCATGAGAGATTATACCTAAATCCGAGCCTTGGTCAATGGTGCGATCTTCCTCAAAGATAATCTGCCTGAGTTGTTTCTGTTTACTCAGGGTGCCTGAAGAGCGCGACTTCTTCGGACTCCTAAAGTCTATGGCAGATCATAGAAAGAAACTTAACCTCGCCTATAACAACAGATATCATCTCAAGGAGGCAGTATGAGATCCACCCTCCTCCTTTCGGGAAGATTTATTTCTGAGGAAAGACGCTGTATTGACAAACCGCTGGTTTCGCCTACACTATGTTCTTAATTATCTTAAAGATGCAGCAAAGTAAGGAGGTTTGGTGGACGCGGAAGAAGACAGGCGAACGAAGCAACTTTTGGAAGCCGCCAGGCTTAAGACGCAGTTTCTGGCCAACATGAGCCACGAGCTACGTACGCCCTTGAACTCGATAATCGGCTTTGGCGAGCTTTTGATGGACGGGCTGGTGGGGCAACTAAACGAGAAACAGACCCACTATATAAAGATCATCCACTCCTCCGGCGTACATCTTTTGCGGCTGATCAACGACATCCTTGACTTCTCCAAGCTTGAGGCGGGTATGCTTGAGGTTTTCAACGAACCTACCGACCTGCGCGAGGTGGTTGAAGACGTTCTGCGTGTATACAGCGTGATCGCCGAACGCAAGGAGATTGAGATTCACGTAGATATACCTCCACAGATGCCTCTTCTGCTCACCGACAGGCGCAAACTCACTCAGATAATCGACAACCTACTCTCCAACGCCGTGAAGTTCACCGACCAGGGGTGTGTGGAGGTGGTGGTAACCAGGCGCAAAGATGATATGCTTGAGGTGACGGTAACCGACACCGGGATAGGGATGGAGCTACAAGAGCTTGCGCACATCTTCGATCCATTCCGTCAGTTGGATGCCTCCACCACCCGGCGCTATCAGGGAACAGGACTTGGGTTGACATTGGTAAAGAAACTTCTTGAGATTCAGAATGGTACAATAGAGGTTCAAAGCTCTCCTTCTAAGGGTTCGAGGTTCACCTTCCGGCTGCCCTTTGTGGAGTTCAAACCCGAGAAGCCTCGCAAGGCAGCTAAACGAGAGGAGTTGGTTCACAGGCTTCCTGCGGCTGGCGAGCGTCCCATCCTGGTGGTTGAGGATAACCCGCTGGCGGCGAACCTCATGTCGGTGTGGCTTTCTGAGGCCGGCTACAAGGTCGAGGTGGCCTCCACCGGTGAGGAAGCCCTGCAGAAGGCGGTAACCCTGCGCCCAGCTGTGATTACCCTGGACATCCTACTCCCTCAGATGGACGGCTGGCGTGTGCTGCATCGTCTCAAGGAGATGCCAGAGATCAAGGATACACCAATCATAGTGATCTCGATCGTGGAGGACAAAAGTTTCGGCCTCTCGCTTGGCGCGGTAGACTACATGGTCAAGCCGGTCTCGCGTAGCAATCTTATCTCGAAGATCGAGCGCCTCACCAAGAGCGTCCCAAGGCCCGGTCGCCTCCTCGTGATAGAAGACAACCCAGCGGACATCAGTCTGATAGAGGAGATACTTCGGCTGGACGGCTACGAGGTGCTCAAAGCCACCTCTGGAGTGGATGGTCTCAAGGCCGCGCGCAGCGAGAAGCCGGATCTCGTGATTCTGGATTTGATGATGCCTGACCTGGACGGCTTCGACGTTATGAGGCTTTTGGAGTCCGATGAAGCCACCCGCAGGTTGCCGATTATCATCCTTACCGCCAAGGACCTTACCCAGATCGATCGAGCCAATCTGGGTGCCAACATCCGCGATATCTTCGGCAAGGCACAGCTTAACCGCGACTCACTTCGACAAAAGATCGCCCAGCTTCTATCTCACCCAAAAGGAGGTAGGGGGGAATGAGTCGCATCCTCGTGGTGGAAGATAATGAGGGGAATCTGGAGCTTATACGGGTAGTCCTGGAGATGGCAGGGTATGAGGTGATAGGTGCATCGAGTGCCGACGTGGGGCTGCTGGCGGCCAGAAAAGCTCACCCCGATCTTATACTTATGGACATGCACCTGCCGGGTATGGATGGATACGAAGCGACGCGGATCATAAAGGGCGATAAGGAGTTGAAGCACATCCCGGTCATCGCGGTCACCGCTGTCACCGACCGCACCGATGAGGAACGTGTTCGTGCCTGCGGCTGCGAGGGATTCATCGCCAAGCCGGTGGATACCCGCAGTCTGGCCGCCCAGATTGCCGAGTTCCTGAAACTAGGGGGCGTGGAGCCCTCATGAATCAAGAAAAATCCACCCGTCGGGTGCTGGTGGTAGATGACGACCCATATCTTTTGAATCTTCTTGACCTGCGCCTGGCAGAGCAGGGGTTTGATGTTATGCTGGCTTCATCCGCCCATGAAGCGCTCACAAAGGTGGAAGACAAGAAGCCTGACATCGTTATCGCGGACATCATGATGCCCGGCATGGACGGATATGAGCTCTGCGCGTGCGTCCGCGCAAACGAAAAGCTGAAAAATATCCCGTTTATCTTCCTCTCCGCACTTGCCGACACCCAGGACAAGGTGAAGGGTCTGCGGTTGGGTGCAGACGACTACCTTACCAAGCCGTTCGAGTTCCATGAGCTTTTGGCAAGGATAGAGATACTTTTGGATAGATACTCCCGCTACCAGGAGACCTTCGAACAAGCCACAGAGATCGCTACCACAGGGAACATCGAGGATCTGGGGGTAATTGACCTCTTGCAGATGCTTTCTTTCGGCCAGAAGACAGGCCAGGTGCATCTTGAGTCGGGTGAAGAGGAGGGGTTTCTTTATCTGAGGTCGGGCAAGCTCATAGCCGCAACCTACCGCAGCAAGCAGGGGCGTGCCGCACTACCCACCCTGCTTTCCTGGTCGCAGGGCAGATTCAGAGTCAAGCTCACGGATAGCCTCTCTCTCACCCCTACGATCGAAAGTCAGACCGACGAGGCGATCTTTGCGGCGTTGCGTGAGCTGGACGAAACCGAACGCATAAAACAGGAGCTTGACGCAAGGTCTATCCCGGTGTTTTCGGCAAAGCCCAAGCCCGAAGCGGAGGTGCAGGAAGTTCTACTCCAGCTGGTAGACGGCAGCCACAGTATCAAGGAGGTGCTTGCAGCGAGTCCTCTCTCGAACCTTAAGACCATCGAGGAGATAAAAAAGATGGTAGAAAAGGGGCAGATCGAGCTGCGACCTGGGGAAAAGGCAGCTCCGAAGGGGATGGCTCCTCCAGAACCCGAGGCTAAGGAACCCCCTGGCGAGGAAGCCTGGGAGCCTAAGTTACCCATCGAAGTGGAGGGAGCGGAAGCAACCAGAGAGACAGTACCTTTGGAAAAGGCAAAACCTCCGAAGGAGGAGGCTGCCCCTGCCGGACCCCAGGTTGAGGTTAAAGAAAAACTCCCACCGCAGGAGTTCAACCTTATAGTGATTGGCACGGACAGGGATTCCCGCAACACCTTTATCCATGCGCTCTCCGGCGAGGAAGAAACAGAGGGCAAAGGAGAGACGGTTCTGAACTTCGGAAGGGTAATGATGGGTCCTCACCAACTCAACCTTTATGGGCTACCCGGGGCAAAGCGATTCGCCCCACTTTGGCAAACCTTCATTCAAAGGGTTCACGGGATGATACTTCTTGCGAACGCCAGCATCGAGGAGGAGGTAGACAACCTGCGGTTTGCGCTTTTGCTTCTGGGTCCACGCATACAGGGTCCGAAGATCGTCATAAACACCGATCCAACCCATCCTGAGATCGAGCTTGGTCCCGAGACATATGGTGCTAATACCATTGCCTGCCTGTCCTCTGACCGCATCAAGGCCGCATGGATCGTCTCAGAGCTCATCGCAGAACTCGTCCGTTAATCCACAATGGATCTTGCTAAGCTTCGCAACATAGGGATAGCCGCACACATAGACGCAGGTAAAACCACCACCACCGAGCGGGTGTTATACTACGCCAAGAAGATACATCGAATGGGCGAGGTGGACTCAGGCTCGGCAACCATGGACTGGATGCTGCAGGAGCGCGAGAGGGGGATAACCATAACCTCGGCGGCCACCACCGTCGGCTGGAAGGATTGCCGAATCAACATAATCGATACCCCTGGTCATGTGGACTTCACCATCGAGGTGGAGCGTGCCTTAAAGGTTTTGGACGGTGCGGTGGTCATATTCTGCGCGGTTGGTGGGGTCCAGCCGCAGTCGGAGACGGTATGGCACCAGGCGGATAGATACCACATTCCCAGAATCGCGTTCATAAACAAGATGGATAGGGTGGGTGCGGACTTCGAGCGGGTGATAGATATGATGTCCTCCCGCCTCCCTCAGTTCCCTGTGCCTGTGCAGATTCCCTGGGGTGCTGAGCAGGGGTTCGTGGGCGTGATAGATCTAGTGGGGTGGCGTGCCATCCGGTGGAAGGACGAGACCCTGGGGGCGGAGTACGTGATAGAGGATATTCCAGTGGAACTTATCCCACAAGCCAAGCGCTGGCGCCAGCATCTTGTGGATAAGGCAAGCGAAGCGGAGGATACCATCATCGAAGACTACATGGCTGGCCAGAAGAGCGAAAGCGCGACCCTGCGGAGGGCGTTACGCAAGCTTACCCTGGAGAACAAGATAGTGCCCGTATTGTGCGGCTCCGCTCTAAAGAATAAGGGTGTGCAGCCTCTTCTTGATGCGGTGCTCGAGTATCTGCCGTCACCACTTGAGGTACCGTCGGTTAAAGGTCATGATCCGGAAGATGAAGAAAAAATAGTTGTCCGGGAACCCTCACCTGATGTCCCCTTCTCGGCCCTGGTCTTCAAGCTAACCTACTCCCAGCACATGGGGCCTTTGGCGTTCACAAGGGTTTACTCGGGCAAGCTCGAGCGTGGTCAAACAATCAGAGGATTCCCGGGCGGTAAGCGTTCACGCGCCACTAAGCTCCTGCTGGTACACTCAAACCACTTCGAGGAGGTCCCCAAACTCGAGGCGGGAGAAATTGGACTGATTGCAGGATTGCGCCACGTGACCACCGGTTCCACCCTGGCCGATCAGAAGCACCCCATCGTCTATGAGCTGATGCGTTTCCCTGAGCCGGTTATCCACCAGTCGATCGAGCCGCATACCCAGGCGGACGAGGCCAAACTGGGCAAGAGTCTTGCGATCCTTGAGCTTGAGGATCCAACCTTCAAGGTGCGCAGTGATCCGGAGACCGGACAGCTTCTTGTGAGCGGGATGGGCGAGCTGCACCTGGAGATACTGGTTGATCGGCTCCAGCGTGAGTTCCGGGTACCGGTGCGGACTGGCAAGCCACAGGTCTCTTACAGGGAAACTGTAACCCAGAAGGTGGAACACTCTTCCACGTTCTCTCGTTTGATCGGACAGAAGACCCACTACGCCGGGGTCACGTTAAGACTCGAACCTTACAATAAGGGTAAGGATATAAAGATACACCTGCCACAAGAGCTGCCGCGCGAGTTCCTGGATGCGATCCGGCAGAGCCTTAATGACTCGTTCAGTGCGGGTTCCATGCTTGGCTACCCTATAACCAACGTTCGAGTGACGGTTACCGGCGTGGACTACCGTGAAGACGAGGCCTCGGACATCGCGTTCAAGGCCGCGGCCGCCCAGGCGTTCACCGAGGCTTACCAGAAGGCCTCACCCGCCCTGCTTGAGCCTATAATGGATGTGGAGGTAATCACGCCTGAGGAGTATATGGGCGACGTGCTTGCTGACATCAGCACACGGCGAGGGAAGATAGAGGAGGTGGAAAGCATCAAGGAGCATAAGCTCATCAATGGCTTCGTGCCACTTGCCGCGAGCTTCGGCTACGCGACGGCGCTGAGATCCTTGACCCAAGGGAGGGCCAGCTTCGCAATGCACTTCTCACACTACGAGCTCCTGCCCGAATCCGAGCGCCGAAAGCTCTTCGACTACCTAACTTTTACCCCATAAAAACACTTCGCGATTTTACGGGGACCCCGTCTTCTCCTGTCATTGCGAGGAGTACGACCCTAAGGGTCGTTATGACGAAGCAATCTCATGGCTCTTACTGCCTTGACCTCCCTAGTTTTTCTGCAAGGGTTGCAGGTACTCCATAAATCCATCCAGGCTGAGTTGCGGTTCTCTGCCCTCAAGAAGGGATGCGGGAACGATGCAGATCCTGTCTGCATGACTATCCTGGGATATTCTTGCCAGCTCAACCACTTTGCCCCAAGGCACAGAGTCTTCACATGCGATAAGTACCTCCCTTTCCCTAATAGAAGGCCCAAAATCGACCAGCTTCTCTATCCATCGTCCGAGTTCATCCTGCGATAACACCGGCTCGGAGTCAAGAAAGATTGTTCCCTGGTTATCTATCTTTACGTAAGCCGCGAGGCTGGGATAGTTAGGATCAAACAAATCCAGAAGCCTCTCATACCTTATTGAGTCTTCCGCGGTAGGGAAGTGCCGCTTCGTCGACACCTTAGGTGGAAGGGATTCCTCGTATTCCACGATCTCTAAAAGATCATCTTCAGAAAAGGAGATTGAGGAATCTTGGATGGTGTCTGATGCATGTGGAGGCTCCACCGACTCTTCCTTTGGCGGCTGTGGTGGAGGGGGTGGATTGAGCTTCTCCAGACACTTTACTGACCACATGTTAGGCCAGATCCTCACATAAATGGAGGGATGAAGGTGAGGGTCGGCGATATTCATGCGGCGTATGTAAGGGGCATCTTTGATGAAGGCGAACACCTCTCCTGCCTTCACCTCAGGGTCCACGATTAAACGAACCGCTTCCCAAGGGTCTTCATTCATCAGCTCTTCAAGCTCGGCAAGTACTCGTTCACGTGGCATGGGGAAATCCTCCACCCTCATCCTGCCCTCCGCGTCCCACTCCACCAGAAGCCCTTCAAGGAACCCCAGATCGATGAGTAGATCAATCCACTCGTCCCAATCCTCTATAAACCACCACAGACCCTTGCCCTCTAAGATACACCTCCTGTCATAGTGACCGATGGTGTCGGCGTAGAACCTTAGTGCCTGGGTGTAAGTAAGCCCAAGCCTGCTGTATTGCTGATGGGCGTGGTTGAAATCACGGAATCGGACCCCCTCCTCCTTGCACACCAACTTGACTCTGGTAAGCGCCTCCTTCTGATAGGTGCGTGACCAGCCCGGTTGGCATCTCTTCCCGCCAGCATAAATCCACGCCATGTGCATAACTTCCTTCTTCGCGATCGCGCGGCGTAGGCGGTAGTGCTGCTCATGGGTAACCGCCTCCTGTGCGAACCCCGCAAGCGAAAGAAGCGCCAGGGCTGCGATACTGAACAATCTGTTCGTCTTCATTTCATCTCCTCTAGGCAGTGCTCACCCCAGTGTAAACATCAAACTACATTTGTCAAGTATGCATGCTCCTTTTGTCCCAAAGCATGTAGCGCGAACCTCCACGTGCCCTTTGGGTATCAGGTTCGCCCGGTCTGGCCTATATCTGAAGAGTGTTGAACGGCCTATTTAGGCCGTTCAACTATCCTCTCCCTCAGTAGTTAATGCTCAACCCGGCGTAGAACCTTCTGGGAGCAGTTGGATAGTCGAGGTCGTTCAGCCCGCCGAAGTGTGCGGCGGTCTGATCGTTGGTAAGATTCTTCACACCGATCTTGACAGTAAGGAGATTAAACAGCTTCTGGGAGACGGTGGCATCGAGTTTCAGGGAAGGCCTTATGATCTTTTCGATCACCCCGATCTCAGGATAGGTCGAGTAGTCCGGGTAGTAGTTGATGCGCTCACCGGTCCATGCGACAGCGGTTTCGATCTTACCCCCCTGCCAGGCGTGGATTGCAACGTCTCCTTTCAGGATAAGCGGCGGGATGAACGCGGCCTGACGCTCGACCGTGTCCACCTCGGTCTCTGTGCCGCTGGAGTAGGTAAGGATAGTACGTGTTTCTGTGGCATGGTTGTAGGCAAGACCCAGGGAACCGGAGAAAAGACCTTCTGCCACTTGCCAGGATGAAGACAGCTCTCCGCCCCAGATCGTCACCCGATCCAGGTTCTCAGGCCGCCAGATACCACCCTCGAAAGGCAGCCAGGAGATCATATCCGTTATATCCTTCCACGAGCCCGCAGCGCTTAACTTAAGGAACCGGAACGGCCTGGCATCAGCTGAGAGCACAAAACTCTGAGAGCGCTCAGGCACCAGATCGGGATTGCCTTGCGAGTACTCGTCTGCAGGCCAGAACAGGTCGTTCAGGGTGGGGGCACGGAACGATCGCCCGTAAGCCGCGGCTATCTTGAGCTTTTCCGGGATGGGAACCACGCTCAACCCCAACTCGGGTGAGAAGAAGCTCTCGTTACGGTCTGAAAGATCCAGTCGTGCCGCGGCGCTGGGGGTAAAGACACCCAGTTCGGCCAGTAGCTCGGTCCAGATGCCGAGGTGGGAATCGTCGGCGTCCCAGGAATAATCCCAGATGACGGTATCGGCTGCAGAGTCGGTATAGATACCTCTGACCTGTAGCATCTCCTTCTCAATCGAGAGTCCGCCGGCAAGCCTGAACCGCCGGGCAAGCTGTGCCGAAAGCTGCAGATCACCGCCTAGCCGAAGGTCGTCGTATTGGTTGTTTACAAGTTCGGTATACGAACCTTCCCCCCACCGCCCTTGACGCGGCCAATCGTAGATAAAATCCTGGTTCACCGCGTATAGGTTCAGGTAGCCGGAGAAGGCTTGCTTTCCGAACGAGGTTTTCAGATTCCCGCGCATGAGCTTGTCGGCCTGGCGGTCGTAAAGGGAGTAAACCAGGGAATCGCCGAAGATCGGCGGCACGAAGGCGGTATCTGATGTGTCAGGTGCAGGTCCTGGCACACCCATCTGGCGCCAGGTATAGGCGGTGTTGAGTTCGATGTTGAATGCATCGGTGGGAGCGATCCAGAATCCTACCCCCCCACTATACCGCATTACATCGTCGTTGTGCCGGAATCCAGGATTGGTAAGGTAGGAACCGGTAACACGTGCTCCCAGTATTCCCCAATTGATTGCTCCTCGTGCACTGGTGTTCATGCCCCACTGATCGGTGGCTGTAAAACGCGCAGCAAGCCCATCCTTCTTCGATGGAATAACGTTTACCACGCCTCCGATGGCTGCAGACCCGTAAAGCGCGGATAGGGGACCCTTAACGATCTCCACCCGGTCGCCAGGTGCCATAGGAATAAGGGAGAGATCTATCACCCCGTCGCGCCGGGAGTTCATGTGTACGCCGTTGTAAAGCACCAGTACTCTGGATGCCAGGATTCCACCCAGGATTGGAAAGGCGGAGTGTCCCTCATAACCGTATGATCGCACGTCTGCAGATACGCTTTGTGCAAGAACATCGGTGAGGTCGGTGACCTCGTCTTCTTCTACTACTAAGACCTCCACCGGCCATGGTGAGAGTTCGGCAGGAAGTGAGAGCCTGGTTGCGGTGACGATAACCTCGGGCATCTCGTAGACCGGCAGCTCGTCGGGCTGGGCAAAAAGCGCCAGACTGATAGCAAGGGCCTTGACCATATAAGCCTCCAAGTTGTGACCGTTAGGAAAACCACACGCCCATCCTGGCCCGGGATGCTCGTGCGGGGTCTTGGCGGATAGGTCTCCTGGCTTACGGATCATTCTTCGCCTCCAGCCTTCCCATCCTCAAGGCTTAAACCTCGATTTTAGGACAGTGGCTACGACTGTTGAAGTCGTTTCGGAGGCTCAGTCCCCGATCACAGTGGCGGCACCGCGGCCGATTCTCACGGCCTTCCCTGACTTCCGCCGTCTAGTCCAAATTGTTATGAAATAATAAGAGATTTGAGGGCGTTTGTCAAGTAAAATGGCCCGAAAAACCTGCGGGCCGACCTAAAGGTCGGCCCCTACGGAGTTAGTCAAGATTATGCACCTTGACATCTTTCATTCTTTGACTATACTTTGGACATGGGTGTGGACACAAATCTAGACATTTTTAACAAAAATTGCTCATTAAGTCAAGTAAATAGGTGATTTCTTTGTGACATATCGTTGGACATCTTAGGAGACATTTATGAGGACATACGAGAGGACACATCCCTGGATAAAATTCAGCCTGGATTTGCATCAGGCTGATCATAAGCTTTGGCTGGCACTTGGTGAGGTACAAGCCAAATGTGAGTATCTGGCCGGTTTGCCTTTGCAGCCAGCAACAGCTGGTAGACTTCACAAGATTTATTTAGCTAAGGGGGCATTGGCTACCACAGCTATTGAGGGTAATACCCTATCTGAAGAAGAGGCTTTGAAACTGGTTGATGGAGAGTTGACGCTTCCACCTTCCAAGAAGTATCTCGCTCAAGAAGTAAAGAACATTATCCAAGCTTGCAATTTGCTCTCTGAGGAGTTGTTGGTCGGAAAGGATACTGACGACCTTTGTATTGATAAAATCAAAGGGTATAACCGACTTGTTCTTAAAGACCTTGAGCTGGCAGAGGAAGTCATACCTGGAGAAATACGAGACTACCCAGTGGTGGTCGCTCGGTATCAAGGAGCACCTCTCGGAGATTGCGAATATCTTTTAAAACGTCTGTGCGATTTTCTTAACGAGGAAAGATTTCGTGCTCCCAAAGGCGACGAAATAGTCTTTGGATTAATCAGGGCGGTACTTGCTCATCTGTATTTGGCTTGGATCCATCCTTTCGGTGACGGCAATGGACGAACAGCCAGACTGATGGAGTTTCAGATTCTACTTGCCGCTGGAGCGCCAACATTGGCGGTTCACTTATTGAGTAATCACTATAATCTCACCCGCAATGAGTATTACAGGCAATTGGATCAAGCTTCTCAATCAGGTGGTGAAGTCTTTCCGTTCATTAAATATGCAGTCCGCGGGTTCTTAGATGGTTTAAACGAACAGATGCAGGTTATTCAGATACAGGTCTTGGACGTATCCTGGAGAGACTACATCCATGGAGCATTCAAAGACAAGCCTGGTGATGTGGCGAGGCGACGTCGTCATCTGGCGCTGGACCTCTCTTACAAGGAAGAACCTGTGCCTGTGTCAGAGATTCGACATATCAGTCCCCGCTTAGCCGAAGCTTATGCGGGAAAGACTGCCAAGACAATCACAAGAGACGTAAACGCACTTGTTGAAATGGATCTTGTAGAGCCAACCCCAAAGGGTATACGAGCGAAGCGTGAGAAGATGCTGGCGTTCCTCCCTAAGCGAAGGACTGACTCCGTTGAATAAAGTGCATCATATCCAAACGGGCAAGAGTGTTCGTTCTACATCTCCCTGAACAATCAGATTAACTAAGGCGCATTCCCTTCGGGAATAGATCGCCGCGTCGCTGTGCTCCTCGCGATGACGTTAACTATGGGCATGTAGCACAGGCTCAGCGTGCCCCGGTCGGGTACATCTGCGGAAAGAATTTAAATGAGGCAACCGATACCTGTTTACTCCGTCACCGTCGTCCTTCGGTCAAGTGAATTCTTATATGAGGCAACAGGGCCCTCCGCACTTGATGGGGAGGTGGGGGGTAATCGTAGGGGCCGACCTTCAGGTCGGCCCGCAACCCTTGACACCACCGTTGAATGGTTGTCTTGACATACTCACCACCGAAGATAGAATAACAAACAATGCCACATAGATTTACTTTTGAAGTCTATTGCGACGAAAGCCGTCAGGACCTTCTCAGCTCCCAGTCTCCTGGTCCCTATAGATATACATTAATTGGAGGCGTATGGCTACCCGCCCAAATGCGGCAAGAGATCAAGGAAAAGATATTAGCAATTAAAAGGGATTTCCGATTCAACCGAGAGATTAAATGGAAGGATGTAGCCCCGTCGAGTTTGCCTTTCTTCGAGGACCTTATCGATCTTTTCTTCGCCAAGGGGGAAGAATTTGGCTTCAGGTGTATAGTTGTTGACAGCACCAAATTCGACTTAAAAAGATTCCATGAAGAGGATGCCGAGCTTGGTTTTTATAAGCTCTACTACCAATTGCTCAAAAACGGATTCCATCCTGGATTTGCCTACAGGGTTTTTTTAGATTACAAGATTAACAGGCTTCCCAGCAGGGTTAAAGTCTTGGAGAAAGTTCTAAAGAACGCATGTCCTGAGGTTGAATCCATTGAGCTTCAGGCCCTTCCTTCGGCAGAGGTCGTATTGATTCAACTGGCCGATGTTCTTCTGGGAGCTACCGGATACAAGCTGCACCTTCTCAAAACGAGCAGAGCAAAGTTAGCTATCGTTGAACGAATAGAGCGCCATCTGGGGCGTGAGATAAAACCTACGAGCCGAGAAGAAAAGAAGTTCAACGTCTTCAAAATCCGGTTACGGTGATCTCCGTTGAAGGAATACCCTCCACTTGTATATTACAGAGGGATAGACGAGTACCGGAACCATTACATCCACAAGTACTGTAACAGGAAAATCTACACCTTCTTCGGTATGAGGGTATTTTTCCCTCGAGGCAGTTTCGAACATCTATTCTATGAAAGTAGCAAGAAACTTCCTGATCATAAAGATACTTTCGCCAGGGATAGAGCGGAAAGGATTGATTGGATTGCCGCCGCGCTACAAGACAGAGACGCAGAAATCTTTCAAGGTTGGGATAGAGTCAAGAAACGAATAGATCCAACCAGGCTTGTTTTCGTGGTACAATCCAACTATATTGTTGTAGTGAAAAAGGAGGATTGGGATACGGGTGTAATAAGAACGGCTTTTCTTGCAAAGCCGTGGCCTTTGCAAATGATAAAGTCTAAACCGCGGGTACAGATTCCAAAGAAAAAAGACCGCTGATTACTATTGGTTCAGCGGCCGAAACCTCTATGGGTTCCCTACAAAGGTAGAGAACTATCGTACTATTAGTATAGTCAAATATCCCAATGTGTCAAGCCTTCAGTTGAACTCTTAAGCTCTCCCAGATGAAAACATTATTCCTTGAGATTGACAATGGATGTCCACTATTTGGGTAGCTTTTGGATAGTTTTTGGGGGGTATTTGTCCACCTTCTAAAGCTTTTGTGGTCCCCGCGAAGCTGCGAAGCAGATTCGTGGGGTGATTACAAAACCCGCACGAACCGCATCCCGGGCAGCTGCTTTATCACGCCCTTAAGTTCCATGTTTAAGAGGGTTGGGAGCAGCTGCGCCGAAGGAATCCCCAACCTATCCACAAGGTTATCCACATGAATCGGTTCAGGACCAAGTAATCGGTAGATGCGCTTCTCTTCGTCAGAAAGCGCGGAGTCGTCCGGCATATCCTGCGTACCTTCAACGCTTACAGGTTGATACACCGCGGCGTACTCCTCAAGGATGTCCTCGACCCTTGAGACCAGTTTTGCACCGTCGCGCAGCAGCCTGTTCGTGCCCGCGGACTGCTCGCTGAAGATGCCTCCGGGAATCGCGAACACGTCTCGCCCTGCGTCTGCGGCCCAGCGCGCGGTGATTAAAGCGCCTGATCTTGGCCCTGCCTCAACCGCCACCACCCCGTGCGAGAGCCAGGCGATTATCCGGTTGCGGCGCGGGAAAAGTCCAGGTGCAGGGATGACGCCAGGCAAGAACTCGGTTATAACCGCACCCTGCGCCGCGATACGGTCGAAAAGTTCGGCGTTCTCCGGCGGGTAGGATATGTCTATCCCGCAGCCCAGGACCGCGATGGTGCGCCCGCCCGCAGAAAGACACCCCTTGTGCGCCAGGCTGTCTATCCCGCGCGCCGCGCCTGAAACGATCACCACCCCTCGTGCACCAAGCTCGCGCGCAAGTCGCTCGGCCGCGGCCCGGCCGTAACCGGTAGGCGTGCGGGTACCCACCATCGCCACAACAAGCTTCTCTTCAGCTCTTAACTCTCCCCGCACGAAAAGCACCGCCGGAGGCTGGGGCGAGGACTTGAGAAGCAGAGGATAGTCGTCATCGAGGATGGTGATGATCTTCGCTCCACGGCGCTCCAGGCACTTCAAGTCATCTGCTGCCTCTTTTGAACGCGAATAGGAAGCTATCCTTGCGGCGATCTTTTGTGGAACACCCGCCTGCGTCAGCTCAGCCTTTGAACGCGCGAGTATCTCCTCTGCCGAACCTAAGATCTCCATGAGCCGGGCAATACGCGTCTGTCCCAAACCCTCGACCGAAAGGAGATCAACGTATGCCTCGTTCTTCACCCGTACCCCTCCGGGGCATCCTCATTAATTATTGGAAAGAACGCGCTATCGGCAACGAAATAACACACCTTTCTCCCGTAACACAACTTACTTGGTGTGTTACGGGTAAATAAAGGCAGGGTTTCAGATAGACTTAATGGCCCCATAGCTCCTCACTTGTTGATAGTTTCGGTTAAGCGTTTGCGAACCTCGGCCAACCCCTGCTTCTTTAGGGCCGAGATATACGACACACCCTTCTCGTCGGGGATAGAAGGTTTCTCTTTAACCAGATCCATCTTATTAACCACGATCAGCCGCGGGCGCTCGGCAAGCTCCGGGTTGTAGGCTGCAAGTTCTGCAAGAAGCGTCTGATAGGCCACTGCCGGATTCTCGTCTGCGGCAAGGACAAACACCAAAAGCCTCGTGCGCTCGATGTGACGCAGGAAGCGCAGGCCCAGCCCCTTGCCCTGGGCCGCACCCTCGATTATCCCTGGGATATCGGAGATGGTAGCCGAGAGCCATTCGTCACGCAGCACGCCCAGATTGGGTGAAAGGGTGGTGAAGGGGTAGGATGCGATTTTGGGTTCGGCATGGGTGAGTGCTTTAAGGAGTGTGGATTTGCCAGCGTTGGGCAGACCGATAATCCCAACGTCTGCAAGGAGGCGAAGAACGAGCTTGAGTTTGCGCCTCTCGCCCGGTTTTCCTTCCTCATGCTCGCGCGGGGCCTGGTGGGTAGGTGTTGCGAAACGCGCGTTGCCTCGACCGCCTCGTCCGCCGCGAGCCACAAGAAGACGCTGGCTATCTTCCAGGACCGAGCCCAGGAGTTCACCCGAGTCTTCATCGTAGGCGTCGGTACCCAGGGGAACTTTGATCTCGGCATCCTTACCCTTGGCGCCGTGCATGTTCTTGCCCTTACCGTTGCCGCCCTTGCCAGCGCGGTAGGAGACGTGGTAGGCAAGATCGGCAAGCGTGGCCAGATGCAGGTTCCCAACGAGATAGATAGATCCACCGTCGCCTCCGTCCCCGCCGTCAGGCCCGCCTTTGGGAACAAACTTCTCGCGGCGAAAGCTCACGCAGCCTCGCCCGCCTGAACCTGCAGCCACCCGGATCGTTACCTCGTCTACAAAACGCACATCATACTTTATACATTGTGCGGGAAAAATCAAGACCTCAACCTACCGTCCCAAAAGAGGACGAAATGTCCATTGTCAAGACATCATTGTAGATAGTCCAATACATCGTTACCAGGTAGCAAGAGGTTGAGAACTGCCACGCTTGAGCTTGTCTGTTCAAACCCGAAAAAGAGACAGAGTGTCTGCGCTACATTGTAGGCTAGATAGTGTTCAATGATCAAAAGCCTTGCTTCGAGGGCATTCATGACGTATGATCTCTTGTAGTTAATCTGCATAGACGGTGGATCTGTTTGGTTAATTCCTTTTTTGTAAGTCTAAAGGAGCTCTCCGCTTTTCCTAATAACACCCTTGCTCGCATACCCCAACCCGGGCAACTATCTACCCGCGCACGAACTCGCTTGCCTTGACAAGAGCCAGACCCATCCTATAATTCTCTACTAATCAGCCGTTTAGGAGGATCGATGAAAAGAAGTATCAATAGAAGGTCGTGGTTTGTGGGATTATTTTTTGCCCTGGCTCTGCCCGCAATGGCTATAGGGGCAAGCGAGTACCCTGAGGAACTGGGGTTCCTGGCCGAAATCACCACCCCCGATTATCTGGCTGCGGGCGGAATCATAGCGCTACTCGACAGCACTGAGAAAGTGGTGCTTGAGGCCCCGGTTCGATTCTATTGGGAAGCGGAAGAAGAGAAGTTCGCCCTGGATATCCGGCTACCTGGTGGAGCACCCGCTATCTATATGCTGGGGATAGCCGATACGGTCTGGATATATGACTTTGCTCGCCGCGTAAAGCTCACCGCCTTCCGCGATCAAAGCTTTCCCTCCTTGAGCAACGTGCCTTTCTCGGCTGAGAACCTTCTAGGCATCTTCGGCATCTTCCCCAAGGGTTTTACCGAGACCGACACCTTCTACCGCGAAGGTTCGCTCCTTGCAGTCGAGCAGGACCGGGTTATTTTTTCCTTCGATTCGGAGAGCAAACAGCTGCTGAATATGACGAGAGGAGAAAGCACGATCACCTTCCACGACTTTTCTGTAGACAAGAAGTGGATGTGGCCTGCAAGGATAGAGATGAACGCGTCTCTCTTTTTCCCGTTCCAGGATGCGGCATCGACCCGGGTCAATATCAGGACGGTAAGCCTCAAGCGTCAGCGCAAGGATAATCTATTTGACGTGGATCCGCCGCCTAACATGGAGCGTGCATTTGACATGCGCGGTCTATAGACCGGCTCTAACTGGTCTTTTGGGGAACACTCCGAAATGATTCTTACATTAATCCTTTTCCTGCAGGTGGGATTTGAACATACCTCCTCGCTGCTCCTTGGGGGTCACTTCCAGGCAGGCGTGGCGGACGAGGACCTTCTTTACGTAGCCGACGGCAGAGGCGTAAGCATATTCGACCGAAGGACCCTCAAGCGCCACGCCGAGCTCATGCTTTCTGGTAGAACTAACCTGATCGTGCGCCATGAGTCTAGCATCTTTGTAGGGGGAAGCAGAGGCCTCGCGGTAATAGACACAGCTGGCTTTTCCCAAGCAGAACCGCAGGTAGAATGGCTGCATACCGAGCCGATAACGGCGTTGGAACTCTTTGGGCGCAAGCTCTGGTTCGCGGATGCCAACGGACAACTTTATGGTATGGATATTGGAGGAGGCGAAAGCTCCCCTTCTACTCCGATCCATCTACCCATGCCCCCTGTAAGGATTGTTGGCAATGGAGCAAGGCTCTATCTGGCGGCAGACACAGGTGGGCTTTTTGTGCTGGATCTTGAGGCAAAGGCCTTACAGGCAAAGAAAGTAGCGATCGAGGGTGACCCAGCGGTTATGGATATCTTGATTGCAGACCAGACGGTCTACCTTGCGTGTGCCGAGCAGGGGCTTTGGGTGACCCAGCCCAGGCGCAACTCACTCAAGGTCGTTACGCGTATTGAGGCTACTGGTGAGGTAATGAGCCTGGAGCTATTCGATGAGAGGATTGCAGCCGCCTGCGGAACCGGCGATTTTCTTCTCTTCTCAATTGAGGCACCCCGGGAACCTCGGGAGATTCAAAGGGAACCCTTGCCTGGGATAGGGCTTGATCTTGTTAAAGCAGACGAGGACTGCTTTGTACTCACAGGTGTAGGCATAGGGCATATGTATCTCTCAACCAAACCCCTGGCAGGGCATGGACTGTTCTACAGGGGTGCCGGTTCCGGTTACGACATCCTGACCCGGGGCGGGGTGGCGGTCCTTGCATCAGGCGAGGCCGGGATAAGGACCGTCGGGCTTGGAGACACCCTGACCTTCCTTGGCGAGAACTCAAAGATGTCCGACTGCCGAAGGGCATATCTCTTTGGCTCGCAGGTCTACGCGCTGACCACCGCTAACATAATGCAGGTGGTAGAGATAAAGAACCCGATGCGCCTGGAGAAACGCACCTTCCTGCAGTTTGAGTCGGTGACATCGGGGGTGGACTCGGAGGGCGAGATGCTCCTTGCGGCAGAACATGAGCGGGGCGTGGGGATCTGGTGGCGCTGTCCGTGCGGGCCGTTCAAGGAGCAGGGACGTTACAGCTTCGGCGGTCAGGCGCTGGATGTGAAGATCAGAGATAAGCTTGCCTTCGTCTCCGCCAATCCGCCTGCCATGTACGTAATCGAGTGGTCAGACAGCACCAACCCGGAGGAGGTGGCAAGCCTCGCGCTTGAACGTGACTACGAAAGGTTGTATGCGGACAAAGACCTCCTTTTTGGCCTTGATTCCTCAGGGGCGCTCGCTGTTATCAACGTTGCACGTCCCACACGGCCGAAGAAACTCGCTGTGCTTGAACTGGAGGGTGCCCCCATAGCCTTGGCGCGCTACCAGGATCATCTTTTGATAGCGGCACAGGACGCAGGGGTGCACGTGGTGGATATATCCAAACCTCAATCGCCTGAACTCGTCACCACGCTGGACGTGGGACCGGCGATGGGGGTGGCTGTATCTGAAAATAGGTTTCTCGTCTCGACCCTCTATTCTATAGAGGCCTATAAGATTCAACCTTAAAGGAGAGCAAAAGGTGTTCGCAGCATTACTTTTAACGTTGATGACCGCATCGTCTGAGGTGGAGGTCTTATTCGAGCAGGGGCGTAACTACTTCATATCAGGGGATTTTTCGGATCTGGTTGATGTTGGGGGAACGCTTTACGCCGCAAGTGGTTTCGGGCTTACGATAGTTCCTGCAGATCTCAGTGCTCAGGAGCATATCCCCACACCACACTACTCAAGAAAGATAGCACTGGCGGGCAAGCAAGTATATCTTGGTGAAGGCAACCAGATCACCGAGTTCAAGATTTCGACCAAGGGAACCCAGATGTTGACCACCTATCCTGTCCCGGGGAAGGTGACGGCGCTTGCGGCCCGCAAGGATTTGCTGGTAGCGGGTACGGATTCGGCAAAGATTGTAATCTTCTCGAACCCCTCAAAGCCAAAGGTTATTGCAACGTTTGATGCACCGGCCGCGGTGAAAGACCTCTTTATCTACCGTGGGTTCCTCTATGCGGCGTGCGGCAGGGGCGGGGTTGTGATTATTGAGCTTGGAGAGAATCCCTCTATTGTGCGGACCATGGATGTTTCCGGTGTCCAGGCACTTACGGTTGCAGATGGCCTTCTCTTCGTTGCAACAACCGCAGCAGATATCCTCGGTTTCTCTCTTGCCGAGCCTTCCTCTCCCCAGAGAAAAAAGAGCTTCTCAAGCGGTTCGGAGGTGGTCTCGCTTGCCTATTACAACAAGCATCTATATGCCGCCCATGGATATGCGGGGTATTCGGTATTCAACCTCCGTGGCGAGCGTTTGGAGATAGCCGAGCCGTTCCGCCAGGGGGACGTTGCGAGCATCCTGGCGACCAAGGAGGGTGTGTTCCTGGCACTTCGTGAGCGAGGCTTGGTGCGTCTTGAAGGCAAGAGCCCAAAGGAGCTGAAGGTAGCCGCCCGTCTTGAGCAGAACTCCCCCTCGGTTCATACAGCACAAAGCGGCGCGTTCTGGGCGGTGGCACGGGATCGGAACGGCGCAAGTATCGTGAGACTTTTGGAAGGGGAGGAGTCCGTAGCCTGGGGTCATGCCGAGCCGGCGCCTAAAAAGGCCGCAGGGGTTCTGCTCTCTGGAACATACCTTTACGTAGCAGACGCAGACCGCGGCGCATCCATATTTAACCTGAAGACCTTCCCCTTTGCAGAACGCAAGTTCGATCTGCGTCAGCCCGGTACGCCTCAGCGTTTTGCCCTGAGCGAGGATCTGATATTCCTTGCCGCAGGCGACAGAGGGTTAAGGGTCCTATTGATCTGCCCCTGCGGTCCGCTCCAGCAGAAGGTAGCCTTACAGGGTGTTAAGGCAGTAGACGTGGCGGCAAAGGATTCCATCATATACGTGGCCGACCCCGACTCCGGACTGCGGGTGATGGTGGTAAGGAATAAGTATCAGGAAATTCACGAACTTTCTATCTATCCAGGCGTTATAAGCCCGCAAGCGCTCTTACGCAGAGACGACGTCCTGTACGTGGCCGACAGCATCGGTGCCATTGTTGCCCTTGATATCTCCGAGGCAAAGAATCCACGACAACTCTCCTTCGCCTTCATCGAAACGCAACCCTACGGGATGGCCCTGGAAGGCTCAACCCTGTACGTGGCCTGCGGTGAAGAGGGGGTTCTTCCCATAGACGTAAGCGATGTCAGAAATCCCGTAATAGGTAAGTTCATCGAAACCCCTGGTCGTGCGCTTTCCGTGGCCGCATCTGATGATTACTTAGGGGTAGCCGACTACACCTCCTGGATGCTCATCCCTGTCGATTAGTTTACCCACCCCTCTGTGGATTAGAGGCAAGGCGGAAGTTGGGTTGATAAGCTATCAGTCAAGGGTTACGAGTCCACCCGCCCCCGGAAGACAAGTCGGTCTGAGGACACTTGACAAGTTAGTGGCAGGCTATATGTTTTTTAAGACGTGGGGTTAGGTGGAGTCATTATCCCAAAAGGCGCTCGCGGTGGTGGATAAGCGGCAGAATGTCGAGGATACCCTTGAGTTCGCCCGCCGCACCGCCGAGAAGCCCGGCATGTACCGGATAGCCGCCGCCTTAACCGACGATCGCAAGCAGGTCTTCTTCCCCAGGCTGGGTGAGAAAGAAACCAGAGGATAAACCTTTAGTCAGAAGAACTCCCGCAGCCATTCGTGCACGCCTGTGAAAACCCCCAGGTTGATCCCCTCCCAAAGGGAAAGCTACTGCGGCTGGCCAGCCTCGGGCACAGCGAGCAGCTGATCAAGCGTCCTGCGAGCCGGCCCATAGCCCGGATTAACCTCGAGAGCCGCCCTTAGCACAATCACCGCATCAGAAAACCTCCTGTTCTCTATGTAGAGGTGGGCGAGGTTATCGTAGGAATCCATGAACGCAGAGTCAACACGAATTGCCTGCTTGAAGGCCGGAACCGCCTTCGCAAGCTGTCCCTCTTCGGCATAGACGAACCCCAGGTTATTCAGAAGCATGGCGTAAATCCTGAAGTTAATGGGAATCCATTCAGATATACGCACCCCCTCAAGCAGCACCTGTTTGGCATCGCTCACGCGCCCCTCGCGGAAAAGAAGGCTCCCCAGCTTTACATGCACCGCGATGTTCTCAGGATTCTCACGCAGTGCTCTGTGGTAGAATTCCTCCGCACGTGCATAATCCCTGCGAGATTCGGCTATCGACCCGAGTATCGACGAACACTGGCTACGGTTGTAAGCCAACCGATGTGCATTGGTCATCATCTCCTCGGCCTTTGTCTGATTGTTGCTCACTCGATAGTAGACACCCAGCTGATAGTAGCAGTATCCAGGCTGGAGGTTGTAGCTTAACGCTTGCCAGAAAGCCTGCTCACCTTGCTTATAGTTGCCGGACTTCATGGCGGAGAGGGCATAGTTCAGGTGGACTACCTCCAAGGGGGCGAGCAGCGTATCCTTCATCAGAAGTGCGAATATCTCGTAGGCGTTCTGGGAGCGTCCCAGGAAATTGTAGCAGTAGGCGCGTTGAAAGGCAACCCAGGGGTGGCGAAACCCGGCCTTCTCGCTCTCCGTATAGGAAGTCAGGGCCTGGGAGTAGTCACCTCGGAGGAAGAAGGTTTGCCCCTTAAGGAAGTAGCCGGTCGCTTTAAGCTGGCGCTCTTGCCGGGGTGAAAAACGCACAGGATGCCAAAAACCCATAATGCTCACGGCAAGAACTACAAGGATCGTCGCAACCATAAGCAAGGCGTTTTTCCGCAGAAGAATTGCCGCTGCAGCAAACAAACCAAGGGGGGGCGTGATGAACCACAAGGTGCCAATCCCCAAAAGCAGAGGCGGGAGAAGGGCAACAGTTGCGGCCGAAAGCACCGCCGCGACTATAAGACCCGCGGATATCCGCAAGCCCTTCATCACTCCTTTGCCTCCTCTTCAGCTTTAAGCCCCGCACGCCGCAGGATGAGCTCTCGTCCTAAAAATACAGCCCAAAGCGGCAAGAACACAGCCAGTCCTAACTGCCACGGGAAGAGGTTAAAGGTTCGTTCCATGCCGAACAGGGAATACCCGGCCAGCACGAGGAGAAATACAGCCAATGCGTGGAGGAACGAGGAGGGCACAGTAAAGCGCGACAGACGCAAAGGAGGCGTCTTGAGAACAAAACCGCAGACGAAGAAAGTGATAACTATAAAAAGTGCCGTATATCCTAGACACCAGGCAAGGAGCATAGAAAGAATAAAAAGCCCCCCGGCCGCCCGACGGAATATTTTCCGCTCGGCTTTCTCGCGGTTAGGATCGTAGCCATAACCAAGGAAGAGCAATACCCCGGCAGCCAAAACCCCCAGAACCAAAAGCGCAAACAAGGCGATATAATCAAACGGGTTACGGGGCACCCCAATAAGCACGTCCCGCAGGTTAAGCCAGCCGAACAGAAACCCAGCCCCTGCGCCAAGTGCAAACACAATAAGCAAGAAAGGCTTCAGCGAGCGAAACAAGAAACGAACCTTCTCACGGCTATAGAGCCATAAGCTGAGCGCGAGAAGCGGTATCAATGGCAAAAGCAACACCAACGAGTACTTGCGCGTCGCAGAGCTAATCAGACCACCGGTGTTGTAGACGTTGGCAGCCGATGCTACCGTGGCAGAACCGCCTCCAAAAAGAGCCCCTACAACCAGTTGGAACCCGCCTGCGGTAAGCGTAGCCGCAATCAAAATGAGGGGAGCAAGCAGAATTGAGATAACCTTCCGCCACCTCTTTCGAGCGCGAAGGCCGCCGTAGATCGCAACCAGTATCATGCCCAGATAACCCTCTATTAACATCCCTGGTGAACCGCCGTAGTACATTTTACCAAGGCCGAAAGTTGCCTTGATGCCCTCCCAGATCATCCGTGGATCCCCTGGATATGCAAGATTGTAGCCGCCCGGACGTAACAAGGGGTCAACTAATGGGGCGATGAGGATAATAAACGAATAGACAAAAAGCACGCGGGACACCTTGCAGATGTCGTGCCCTGTGATGAGGCGGATTAAGAGGATTGCAACGAGAAACACCATGAAGTAGAACAACGGGAAGTGCATAAGCAGTATCTCGAGGGTTATGATGGTGGTTGCGGCAAATCCAATCCCGGGCGTCTCCAGCACGCCCTCCAGCATGTTGCGGACGACCATGTAGCCGTAGGCCAGGAGAATAAAGGTGCCCAGAGGCATCCTGGAGCTCTCGACCGGCTTGATGAAAGTCCTGTCAATCCACTTGAACATATCTCTCCTTCGTGATTAAGCAGAAATTATGGGGGATTATAAGAGGTGAGTTTAGGATGTCAAGACAGCTGGTGCTCCTTTTCTCCGTGGGAGAAAAGGCCGCAAGGGTCAACGCCGAAATTGTCTTTGCGATCATGCTACCCCCGTTCGTCATTGCGAGCTAGCCTCCGGAGGCGGCATGGCGACCAGGATTTTTCCCTCCCCACCGGGGGGAGGGATAGGGAGAGGGGGCAAGATGAATGCATTCCCCTCCCCCTCGATCCCCCTCCACCGAGGAGGGGGAAGAATGCCCCCCTTTTGAAGGGGGGTAGGGGGGATCGTCATCGCGAGGAGTGACGACCAAAGGGAGGAAGGACGTGGCGATCTCATGGCACCAACCTTTGACACCGGCCTCTAACCTGAATGCTTTTGGGAAAACCGACGACCGAGGGCGGGCTTGCGAAACTATCTCATTAAACGTAGGGGCGTACCTTTAGGTGCGCCCGGAAAACTTGCGGAACCATCTCATAGCACTAACCCAAGACAAAACGCACACTTTTAATCCCCCTTTACTTCCCCCTTATTAATGGGGACTGAGGGGGATCGCCCCCACCTAAGCATCTTCGGTGCGCCCACCTCCGGTCATTGCGAGGGAGCCGAAGGCGACCGAAGCAATCACATTAAACGTAGTGCGAGACTTCAGTTTCGCGGCGAAGCCTATCACCCGAAGGGGGTGCGCTGAAGCCCAAATGAACGTAGGGGCGTACCTTTAGGTGCGCCCGGAAAACTATTACGCGGGCCGACTTACGCGTAGCGGCGTCTAATCGCCAAAAGTCGGCCCCTACGAACTTGATGCACTCATAGGGTAGAGGATAAAGGTGGGGGTGGTGATTTGGTTTCACCCTCCCCTTTCTCCCCTCCCATCAAGGGAGGGGAAATGGCTTCCCACTTAATCCCCCTCCCTGTGTGGAGGGGGTGTAGGGGGAGGGGAGAATAACTTGACTTAAACCTTAAGCTCTCATACAATCCCCTATGGCGAAGAGAAAAACCCAACCCCTGCCCGACCCGAAGGTAGGGAATAAATGTAAGGTAGCAAATTGTAACATCCTACCCCTTTTTAATGAAGATTACTGCGGGATGCATCTCCCTTCCAAACGTAGAACACATTATAAGAAGCGGGTGCAGACTTTATTCCGAAAAGGAGTTTCTCTTGCAGGTGCAGAACTATGGCTTGCAAATCTTGAAGGCGTCGATCTGCGAGGCGCAGATTTAACAAATGCAACCCTCAGTGGCGCCAATCTCAAAGAAGCTTTCTTAGTGGGGGCAAACCTACAGGGGGCCTACCTGAACGGGGCAAATCTCCAACGAGCGTTTCTCCCGAATTCCAATCTCTATAAAGCTGATTTAACACACATAAACTTAGAAAGAGCAAACCTAAGTGAATCTTATCTGCCGGAAGTTGAACTCCGTAACGCTAATTTAAAAAACGCCGTATTGGAAAACGCGAATCTTCAAAAGGCTCATGTTTACGAAGCCAATCTTTACGGTGCTGATCTCAAAGATGCTTATCTTAAGGAAACAGATTTCAGTTATTCCAATCTTGAGAACACCAAGCTCAGAAGAGCTACTCTCACCCATGCCCATTTAACCTATACTCAAATGAAAGAAGCGGATCTTACCGCGGCCAATCTGAGGTCAGCATCTCTTTTCTGGACAGATCTTCGTGCCGCCAACTTAAATTCTGCCGATCTCAATGGCGCTTTTATGGAAGGGGTCCTATTAGACGAGGCCAGATATTTAACTTGGGAACAGGTAGGAAGAGTTGGAGAGGAAACCATACGCGTCTGGGACGGTGCCCGCGATGCCTACCGCCGTCTCAAAAACTACTTTCACCAACAGGGGCAATACGGTGACGAAAGCAAGGCTTATTATCGTGAGAAACTGATGGTCAAGCATGAAGCATTTTGGGAATGTTTTCGCGGAGGATGTCCTTATGATGTGGAAGAGAGGATAAACCATAAGACCTATCACGCCAAAGAAACCTTATGGGACCTTCGTAGGCTTCGTAAAGGGAAGCCCTTTCCAGGGCGAGGCAGAAAGTATTTCTCGCTGATTTACGAATTGGTTCACCCAGTTCTATTTGCCCCTTTAAGGCTATTTATAAAGTGGCTTGGTTTGATTCTCTATCTGTTCCTAGATAGGAGAGAATATCTATGCCACCGAAAAAAGAAGCCTCTCAAGCATCGCTTCCATGTCTTCTTTAGATATCTACGTAAGATGGGGTACACTTTTAGAAAAGCAGTCATCCACACAGCAAAGCGAATCAAGGCTCTCCCACGATGGCTCGGCCTTTGGTTCATGCATGTGTTTGCCGGTTTCGGGGAGCGGTGGTGGTTGACCGCGCTGTGGGCGGTTGGATTCATCATCGGCTTCGGATTCCTCTACTTCTTGGGTTCGCAGGGCGAATGGGCGGCGGTTTGTTGTAAGGGAGAAGCTATTACAACAATCTGGGACGCTTGGTACTTCAGTGTAGTCACCTTCGTTACCCTTGGTTTTGGGGATATCACACCCACCACCGGACTCGCTAAGCTGTTCGTCGTGGCCGAGGTGGTTATGGGCTACGTGTTCCTCGGTACGCTGGTTACCTTGATTGCCAGAAAGATGATGCGGTAGCCACCCCAGACGTCTGCTACGCAGCCGTCCGGGGACCCCGCGAAACCACGCAGTGGGTTTGTGGGGTGTTAAAAACGTGACGAGTGCGATGTAAACCTGACGAGTTCGTAGCAACTTTAATTGAAAACGTGGCACGAAACGCGGGGTGTTTTTAGACCGCTTTCCGGAAGAAGCTGTCGAATGCCTGGGGGCGTAAGTGCTTTTTTAGCTTGCGTATGGCGCGTTCCTTGACCTGTCTTGCCGCCTCGCGCGAGACGCCCAGAAGGTCGCCCAGCTCGCGCAGGTTCAGCACCTCGCGCTGAGGACTGACGTTCCAACAAAGGCAGAAAATCTCCTGTTGCCGTAGGTCAAGTGCTTCCAGGTGGTCTGAGATAAGCGAAGGGATGTTCTTGGCCACCCGGCGCATGATCTTAAACATCGCGCTCTTTATCTCTGAGTAATCCATCCTCTTCTTTAGCAGCTGTGGCAACCTCCGCATATCGGCTGCCGTCAACTTGGCATAGCGCTTGAAACCGTCGGTGCCAAGGCTGAGGCGCAATCGTGATAGGATTTTACGCGAGGCCTGACATACGATTTGTTGGATTTCTTCTTCAGATCGCCCGGAGATGGCGGTCAACTTCTTTATGGCAACGCGTCGATCCTGCGGCATGGGCACCCCGAAGTGCCGGCTGACCACGTAAAGCTCGCGGTCGGAAAGAACCGCGGCAAGCGAGGAGCGCACGTGGCGCTCCATCTCATCCTTGGCGCTGACCTCGGCAGGCGACGGGGAGGTGGTATCGCGCAGGACCTCCTCAAAGGTGACCTTGGAATCCTCGAACGGCATGGCGTCTATGGAGAGCTCGGCCACACCGCAGTCGAACGCGGCGGAGACATCCTCCGGTGTCGCCTTAAGCTCGCGGGCCAGCTCCTCGATAGAGGGCGAGCGGCCCAGGCGCTGGGAGAGAACCCCGTAGCTGTCGCGGATGCGTTTTGCAAGGTTGCGCATCCTGATGGGCAGCTTGATAAGATGCCTGGAGGCGAGCGCCGAGACGATGTAGTAGCGAATCCACCAGTTGGAGTAGGTGGTTAGACGAGTCTTGCGGCGCTCGTCGAACTTGCTGACCGCCTGGATAAGACCCAGGTTGCCCTCGTTAATCAGCTCGGCCAGCGCCAGCCCCCGGTTCTGATACTGCTTGGCGATGGTAACCACCCAGCGAAGGTTGTGAAGAATCAACCTGTCGCGCGCCTCGCGGTTGTAATCGAGTAGATCGGCCAAAGCTGCGGGCGAGCCCGGCTCGACCTCGGTGATCAGTAAACCGCGCTTGATGCCCAGCACCTTGATCCTGTTGGCGCTAAGCCCCTCAACCTTGCGAACCCTCATACCCAATATCGGAGCGTCGGGATCCTTCTTCGCCTCTGCATGGGAGAACGATGCAGGTATCTCAAGGACAAGCTCTAGATTCTGCGCTCCCCTGCGCACGGTGATCTTTAGCTTTGAACCCGGGCCTGAACGTTTGATGAGACTTAAAAGTGTCCTTGGTGAGTTGCAACCCCTGCCATCAACCGCAATTATCACGTCCCCCAGTCTTGCCCTGCGTGCTAACCCCTCCTCCGTTTCCCTTGAGATCAGGGGATACCGCATTATCTCCTTAAAGTAACGCGATAATGATCTATCGGAGACCCACCTAAGCATTAAAATGCTCCTTTTTGCCGAAGGCAAAAAGATCGCACTTGCTTGTTGATCTTCCTTCGGGGGTCCCCGACCAGACACGAAGTGTCTGGTCGGGGTAAAAAATTCATCTCTCCGATCTTTTCCCCGCAGGCCAAAAGGAGGATTGAGGGGTCCCCGCACGGCTGCGCAGCAGACATGTGGGGTGTAAGCCCCTCCTCAAACATCAAAACCGCCTCCTTACTCTAAATAAAGTGTAACGAAGAATCGGCGCCCCTGGCGGTAAATCTGCACCAGGACAACCTCTTTCTTTGAGGATTTAAGCTCACCTGCTATCTTGTAGAACTCACCCTGATTCTTAACGGAGCGGCCGTCTATCTTGAGGATAACATCACCCGGTCTGATCCCTGCGCGTTCAGCAGCAGAGCCAGGCTGAACGTCTTCGACTAAGACCCCTGCGGAGAGGTTTTGGCTCGCGCGCTCGGATGCCGAAAGCGAACGAACCACCAGACCGAAATGGGCCTCCCGCGCCTGAGGGGAAGGACGAGTTGAAGCCGCAACCTCCTCAGGCAACTCCTCCAGCTTGGCATTCAAGCCCATCTCTCTGCCCCCGCGCCAGATCTTTATCGCCACGGTCTTTCCGGGCGGCGTGGCGGCGACACGTTCCCGGAAATCCTCCACATCACCTACCTTGTGCCCGTCAAAGACCACTATCACGTCGCCTGAACGTAACCCGGCTCTGTCGGCAGGGGTGCCTGGAACCACATCGGCTATGAGCACACCATAGGCTCCCTTAAGTCCCAGGCCCTTGCGCATATCCGCATCAAGCTCCTGCGGGTAGACCCCGAGGTAACCACGCTGGACCTTCCCTTTGGTGATAAGCTGCCTGGCGACCTCTTTGGCCATGTTGATGGGCACGGCAAAGCCTATGCCTATGTTCGTCCCGGAGGGGCTGGATATCACCGTGTTAAGACCTATCACCTCTCCATTGATGTTGCAGAGCGGCCCACCTGAGTTGCCTGGGTTGATGGCCGCGTCGGTCTGGATGAAGTTCTGGTAGCGCTGCCGGGAGGGCAAAAGCAGATTCGAGCGGCCCTTGGCAGAGACAACCCCAACTGTCACCGTCCCTTCAAGCCCGAATGGGTTGCCTATGGCTATAGCCCAATCGCCTACGCGAATCGAATCGGAGGCTCCCAACTTTGCAACAGGCAGATCCTTAGCTGTCCGAACCTTGAGCACCGCCAGGTCGGTATGTGGGTCTCGCCCGATAAGCTTCACCTGGCCCCCCTTGAAGCTGCGGCCGTCGTGCAGAGTAACTGTGATATCCTCGGCCCCGGCTACCACGTGATCGTTGGTGAGGATATAACCGTCCGGGCGAAAGATAACGCCAGAACCCAGGCTGTAACGCGTCTGCTCGCGGGGCACCTCTCCGAAGAACTTCTCTGCAAACTCCCTGAAGAAGGGGTCGTCAAAGGGAAGACCGGGAACGACAACCTTCCTGCTTGAGCTGATGTTAACCACCGCAGGCAGAACCTGCGCCACCACAGCCGCAAATGGGCTTTCACCTGACCCTGGCAGACCAAGTGTATCGGCTTCTTCAGCTTCAGCCCTAGGAAAGATATTCAACGCCCCTGCAACAAGTAAACCGATGACGAACGCCGCTACCGCGGCCGAGCCTATTATCACCCCAACCCATTTAGCCGAGATCTCCTTCATTCTCTAAACCTCCTTCTTACAAATCCCATAGCCGCCATCTCGACAAGGGGTTGTATTTGCTTGACAGGTCCACCTCCAATAATACTCAAAATACCTATGACGTGCAACCCTTACTTAAGGTTGCCCGAATCATCCTCCTTCTTTACCGCAATCTTTCACCCGTTCCTGCTAAAGGAGCAAATTTCGGGGTATCAATTCGGGTGAAGTCAGTATTCCTCGGCAAGAAGGGTGCGGATCTGGGCCTCCATCTCGGCCTCCATCCCAGGGACGAAACCTGTGTGGTCAAAGGCTATCCGGCCTTTCTTATCAATGATCAGGGTGCGCGGTATGCTGCGTATCCCGTAGAGTTTTCCGGCAACGCCTTTCTCGTCGGCAAGCACAATGTAGCTTATCCCGGCTTCGCTTGCAAACCTGGAAAGATTCGCCTCCTTGTCAAGCCCCACACCCAAGACCACGAACCCCTGAGGCTTGTAGGTCTCGTAGAGCTTGATGAGGTGTGGTATCTCCCTGCGGCACGGCCCGCACCACGTGGCCCAGAAATCCAAAAGCACAACCTTGCCGTAAAAATCGGACAGCGAGTGCTGATTGCCTCTAAGATCGGCGAGGGTGAAATCTGGCGCTTGCCTGCGATCGGCGCCCGGGTCCTCTTTAGGTGCAGTTGAGGTCTGGGGGGTATTGCCTTCATCCCCCTCAAGTGAAGTGTCTGCAACTTCGGAGGCGCTTGATGTATCGGGGATGCGCTCTGTTACTTCGGGTGTCTCGCTGGGATTCTTGTTGCCGCAGCCTGCAAGGAACCCTGCCCCGAGAATTGAGAGGATAACCATAACCCCTGAAAGTCTTGCCAACTTCATCTTGCTGCTCCTTTAGGCTAGGATTTGGACGAAAGGTAGTGTTCAACCTCTATTGCCGCAATAGTTCCGGAGCCCACTGCCGCCGCGATCTGACGTGTGGCGCCGGAAACCACGTCCCCCGCGGCCCACACGCCTTCAACGTTCGTGCGAAGATTGGAGTCCACCTCGATGCAGCCCCACTGATCCAGCTTGAGCTGATCGGCGAACGCCTCGGTCTGAGGCAAAAGCCCTACGTAGATGAACACCCCGCCTGCCGGTATCAGCTTCTCCTCGTTTGAGTCCCTATCACGCACGCGCACACCGGTCACAGTTTCTTCACCCTCGATGGCGAGAACCTCTTGATTCAAGAGGAAAGAGCCCTTGCCCGTCTTCTTAAAGCGTTCGATAAGGATGCGCTCCGCCTGGATGGTAGGCAGGAACTCAACTATGGTGATCTTTGAGGCGAACTTTGCCAGAAATAAAGATTCCTGGACGCCTGAGCTTCCGGCCCCTACCACGAGGAGCTCTTTGTCGGCAAAGAACGGACCGTCACAGGTTGCGCAGTAGCTGACTCCTCGTCCGTAGAGTTTCTTCTCGCCGGGTACCCCGAGCTTCTTAGGTGTTGTTCCAGTGGCGATGATCACGGCGCGCGCCTTTATATCTTGACCTGCAACCCTTATAACCTTGGGATCGGCGGCAAGGTGGATCTCTTCGGGTTCGCCTGAGGCAAACTCGGTGCCGAATCGCTGGGCCTGGCTCTGCATGGCTCGACCGAGCTCGGCTCCGGCCACGCCATCTGGGAAGCCCGGGTAGTTCTCTATCCACTCGGTGGTGGCTACCAGACCTCCTGGGGCCCCCTTGTTAACAACCAGGGTGGAAAGCTGGGCACGTGAGGTGTAGATGGCGGCGGTCAGGCCTGAAGGCCCGCCACCGATCACTACCACATCGTAGGAGTCCTTTAGATCAACCTTTGGCGGCCCGGTAACGGAGAAGGAAAACTCCACTTCTTCCCCGTATCTCAGGATTCCGGCTGGGTGAGTGCGGAAAGCACCTGCTCGACCACCGCGGCCTCGGGCATAGCACCCTCGAACTGAACCCTCTCGTTGATTATCGTCTTGGGAACCCCGTAGACCGCATACTTATTGGCAAGGTGGGGGAACTCCACCGACTCGATCATCTGGGCCTTTATATAGCGAGGGTTGGCCATGGCGATCTTATGCGCGGCGCGGACCGCATTGGGGCAGTATGGACAGGTGGGTGTCACGAACACCTTGATCTCAACAGGTGTGGTGATGGCGGCGACCTTTTTAACCAGCTGGGGGGACAGGTCACTTTTGCCCGCGGATACCTCGAGGATGTCGGCAAGAAGGGTTGAGAACTCATAACCGGAGGGGATGCCGAAGAAGCGGATGCCGTAGTCCTTATCCTGCTCTCCAAGAAGGATAATGGCCGGAACCTTGTCCACCCCGAACTGCTTTGCATCATCCGAATCGATCTGCAGATTGCGAACATCAAGGGTGATCTTATCCGAAAGCTCGGAAAGCTCGGTGAGTATCTCCTCGGTGGGCTGGCAGTACTCGCACTCAAGCTTCTGGGAAAAGAGCAGTATCTTGACCGGGCCTTTGAGTTTTTCATCGAACTGTTCTCGGATGTATTTTTTGTCCTCATCCTTCAACATTCCCATTATTAAGTCCTCCTTTTACTTTCCATTTACAATCAACGAGGAATGCCGAAGGAGGGAGTTGAACCCTCACGAGGTTTTATCCCCAACGGATTTTGAGTCCGCCGCGTCTGCCAGTTCCGCCACTTCGGCATCTTTGCTACATTCTAAAACAAATCAAGACAGTGTCAAGTTTTTGATCTCCTCGTGTCACAATATCCTTTCTCTTAGCACCTTAAACAAAAATAGGCTGAAATACAGCCTATAGGAAGTAATAAGACATAATTAAGGCTGAATAAGACGGAATAAGACGGAATAAGGCCATTTAATCGGCCTTATTATGGCCTTATTATAAGACGTATTTCTAATCCTGTTTCTTAATAAGGAACCAACGCGCTCCACGACCATATCCTCTCAATTCTACTAGATCAAGATTTTTGAGCCTGTCGAGTTCACGACGCAGAGTCCTTTCTGGAATAGAGGTAGTTAAAAGACGCATAATTTCTCCGATCCGAAGATCAGTATGTATAGATAGAATAGCAAGTATCTCTCGCTGTCTTTCGCTAAGTCGGAAGTCGACGCGGTAAGGAGCTATATAACCACTCGGAGTGAATTTCACCCCGACAGACCCGCCCTGTTCTACGAATTCCGGTTCTGGATGTCCAGCCTGAACGCAAAGCTCAACTATCTTTTGTGTTCCTCTACCCCACTTCTCAATCAATCCTCGTCGGAAAAACACCTCCGCTATCGACGGATTACGTAACCGCGAGGGATGGTCCCGTTTCAGATCCTCAACCCTTAAACCAGAAGGCAAGGTGCCATCGCTCCATATTTCGAGACGATCATCAAAAATGGCGAGATTCACGGCCCCGCCGATTATTGAATAATCCCGGTGACAAAAAGCATTAACCAAGGCTTCACGCAGGGCCACAGTAGGAAACAGAGGTTCATCCTCTCGCTCAAAAAGCCCTGGTTGAATCTTTCCTGCTATAGGGAGATGACGTCTTAAGAAAACCATAGCCTCTTCAAGAAGTTGGAACGCATGTCCGTAAATCTGACGGTTATCCAGAAACTCTGTTTTACTCAGACCTTTGAAGCGGGCCATCCGCAGTCCGCACTGGGGATAATCCGGTAAAAACTCCCGCCCGAAAAGTACCACTGCGGCATTAAGGATTCCTTTATCGGTCATTAAGTCAAACCTCTCAAGTATCTCTGCAGGGTCTGATCCTGTAGATTCTGGTAGACGACCGGTCTCAATCCCGCGACGAGCTGTGCGTAAAATCTCCTCTGTGTCAAGGTCCTCAATACTCCATCCTTCAGCAACTTGGGTCTCCCACCGGTGTGTGGTGTCTCTGCGTTTAGACAGAAGTTGGTCGTAGCGTTCTCGGGGCATACGACGAGTTGTATTACCGATCCTCTCATAAGGTCGGTCATCATAGGTATAGGGAACATGAGGGCCATAAGGTCTAGCTTCTAAAACAATGACCTCTCTACGAGCAGAAGTCTCTAAGGCTATCCTTTCCATAATTACATCATTGTGTAGCTTGATCTTAGCGAGCTCGTTAGCAATACCTTCCAGGGTCTTCTCTGAAATCTCTTGGCCTATGATCTCCCCATCCTTTTTAACTCCGATTAGGACATGCCCTCCTTTTCCATTAAGGAAGGCGCACAACGTTTCACAAGCGGGTTTAATCTGGGCTGTCGACTTCTTCAGCTCAAGGGTATCCCATTCCTTTTTGGCAACAATCCGCTTGAGTCCTTCGTAATCCATCTGATAATTTCCCTTGACTATCTCTAATCAGTCAAGCAAAATCGGCATCAACAGGTAAAGGCGATTTTGTTTCTCCCGCTCGCCTGGGCCACGAAGGAGAGCGGCTGAGAGCGCGCCTGTTATCTCGAACACCACCTCATCGGATTCAAGGTGCCGCAGGACATCCAGAAGATAGGAGCCGTTGTAAGCGACCTCGAAGCTATCGCCCTTATAGGAGGCGGTGAGTTCCTCCTGGGCCTCTTCACCTTCGGGCGAGAACGCGAATAACTGAAGGTTCTTGCTGCCAAGAACGAACTTGATCTGTCTGGTTACCTGATTGGTAAAGATCATCATCCGCCGCAGGGCCGCTGTTAGCTCCTCACGATGAACCGTGAGAAGATTGTTGATCTCGGCAGGTATAACCTTCTCATAATCGGGATAGGGTCCCTCGATCAGGCGGGAGACAACCTCGGTCGCTTCAAAGCTAAGACCGATCTTTGCCTCGTCAAGAAAGACATCAATGCTGCCTTCCAGCTCCTTGGGCAGGAAGCCAAAGATCTTTGTTGGAAGGATGTGGGACTGTTCTGCAATCTCCGGCACACTCTCTTTATCTTCGCTTAAAGCCATACGATGGCCGTCTGTGGCAACCATTCGGTTACGCTGGGGTTTGATCTCCCAAAGAACACCTGTCATCGCGGGACGGTCCTCGCCTCTTGAGACCGCGAACTCAACCCCCTCAAATAGCCCTTTAAGAGAGGAGGCCTCGATGTTGAACTGGATCGCCGAAGGACGCTCGAACATCTTGGGAAATTCATCAGGATCAAGTATAGGAATCCGGAAGGTGCTTCGTCCAGCCTTCAGAATAACCCGGTTTTCTTCCTTTATGAACTCTATCTCCCCGGCTGTGCTTTCCTTTACTATCCCTGCAAGTTTACGGCCGGGAAGAAGAACGCGGGCTTCTTCTGCTGCCTCTATCTCGCTTGAGGTTTTTACATAGATGTCCAGATCTGTAGCCAGAAGGGTGAGGCGTCCTTTCTGTGTAGAACAAAGGATGCTTTGAATTATAGGATAGGGCGTGCGTGAAGGAATAACAGGCACTATGCGATTTATTAACTCCTCCAGCCTATCCCTTGAGATTTTGAACCACATCTTTCCTCCTCTAATTCAACAACAGTAGAAACAAATATTACTTAGGTTGTTGTTGTTGTCAATGTGGAGTTGGTGGATTTCAGTGTAACCTTCAGTCGTATCAGAACTTAGATACGCAGAGGCATGTTGAGAATTCTGTTGACTAAAGGGGATATCTGTTGAAAACCAAGCGAGTCTCTCATAACCCACAATCCTATCCACGGTTTATCCTCTGTTCTATCCCCATAATCTTTTCCTTGAACTCAAGGTCCTCTTCGGTCAATCTTTTTATTTTATCTATTGCGTGAATCACGGTTGTATGATCTTTGCCTCCGAAGAAGCGGCCGATCTCTTTGAGTGAGATCCCCAGCATCTTGCGAATAATGAACATCGCCGACTGTCTGGCAAGGGCAAGTGGTGCTGTGCGTCGTCTGCCCTTTATCTCCTCGATTGTTACGTTGAACGTACGCGCCACCTGTTTTGTTATGCGGTTTGGTGTGGTGCGTGGACGGTTTCTTAAAAGATCGTGAAGCACCTCCTCTGCAAGTGAGGTTGTAAGGCCTTGTCCTGTAAGTGATGAGAGAGCAAGCAGCCTTATCAGCGCGCCTTCAAGCTCGCGGACGTTTGAGCGAATCCTTGATGCGATGTAGTAGGCCACGTCCTGCGGCAGGCTCTGGCTCTCCGAGTAGGCCTTTCTGCGCAGGATAGCTATACGTGTTTCAAGGTCAGGGGGTTGGATATCTACTACCAGCCCACCGGAGAAGCGGGAGGCGAGGCGTTCCTCAAGGGTTGGGATCTCGCGCGGCGGACGGTCCGAGGTCAACACCACCTGCTTTCCACCCTCGTAGAGATGATTGAAGAGGTGGAAGATCTCCTCCTGCAGCGACTCCTTTCCGCGAAGGAAGTGGATGTCATCGATAAGCAAGAGATCCTTGGATCGGTAGCGATTCTTGAACTCCATCCTGGTTCCCTTCTCAAGGGCGTCGATGAGTTCGATAAAGAGGGTCTCTGCCGGGATGTATGCAACCGCGAGTTTCGGGCGTGCGCGGTGCAGATAGTTTCCGATAGCCTGAAGGAGGTGGGTTTTGCCCAGCCCTACGCCGCCGTAGATAAACAACGGATTGTAGACCTCCGAGGGGGCCTCTGCAACGGCAAGGGCTGCGGCATGTGCGAAGCGGTTTTGCTCCCCGACCACGAAGTTGGCAAATGTATACCGCTCCTGTAGTCGTGAGCCGTCCTTGGCGTAGACGATACGTCGCCTCGTAAACCTCGGCCTTGCTGCACCCGGCTCGACCTTGCGCGCCCTAAACGCAATCCGAAGATCGCCTGAGTTGACCTCGGCTAAAGCGTCCGCGAGTGCCTTGCTGTAGTACTCCTCTATCCACTCCACGAAGAACGGATTCGGGACCTCAACCAGAAGCATGCCTTCTCGCTGTTCCAGAAAGCGTGTGGGCTTAAACCAGGTGTTGAAGCCTTCCTCAGGGATCAGGGTCTTCAGATGCTCGAGTACGGCGTTCCAGAGGGTTTCGGCACTCACTTTTCCTCCGGGTTATCCACAGGCTTATCCACAATCTCTCCATCTACAACTTGCTGGTTTACGTAACTTGACCCTCCTGACTCCCGATGCCGGGGTGGTGGGGACGAAGAAACTATACGCGGCTGGGAAAGCTTGTCAAGTAGTTTGAGCCTTAATTGGCTCCAACTCGATAAGTGCTCGAGCTGCCAAGAGTTGGCCGGCTGCAAGACCCCCGTCCGTCGCAGGGATAAGCCGGGGGAGGAGAGGCAAGAGACGTTCTTTCCGGGCGAGATTGTTCAACAGGCGAACCAGGGTGCGGTTGACGAACACGCCGCCTGAAAGGGCGACGGTGCTTGTGCCGGTCATCTCTCTGGCTCGCACAAGCCAGTCTACCAGGACCCTTGCAAAACCAAGGTGGAACCGAGCGGATATCTCGGAGGGTGCCAATCCCTTTTCCATATCCTCAATTATCGCCGCAAAGCAGGGCGCAGGATCAAGGATCAGGTTACTGCCGATCTCGAATGGATATCCGCTTTTAGCCTCCAGATCGGCAGGGCATAGCGATTCCAGTGCCACCGGTGCCTGGGCCTCGAAGGTGATCTCGTCCACCAGGCCTATGAGTCCTGCGACCGCGTCAAAAAGCCTGCCCGCACTCGAAGCCCGTAACACCCCCCGTACCACCCCCCGCAACACCCGTAACACATCATTTTCTCTCTCAAGCAGCTTGCCAGCAATCTCACCCTCTTTACCGAACATCTCGATCGCCTTGTCTTTTCCAAACAGATCGGCAATCACCCCTGCCGCCATCCTGCGTGGCCTGCGGATCGCCAGCTCTCCCCCCACCAGGGGCAAAGGCTTGAGATGCCCCAATCTCTTGAACCGACCTCCCCTATCATGCACGTACAGCAATTCGCATCCCCAGATGGAAGAATAATCATCTGCGGGGTGAGGACCGTAGCCGGTTCCATCCAACGCTAATCCGATTACCTCCTCCTCTATCTCGTGCTCGAACATAACCGAGGCTACGTGCGCGTGGTGGTGCTGGACGCGGTAAAGCCGGATGCCTTTATCCTCGGCGTACCGCTCGGCCCACCGGGTGGAGAGGTAGTCGGGGTGCGCATCGCAGACCACCACTTCAGGCTCAACGTGGAACCAGCGAAGATAGGTTGTCAAAGTTTGCTCAAAGAACTCCATGCTCGCTCGGCCAGAAAGTTCGCCTATGTGCGGAGACAGCCATACGCGGTTGCCTGCAGCCACTGCAAAAGAGCCCTTCATCTCGGCACCTACCGCAAGCGAAGGTGGGAAGCAGAAAGGCGTTTCGATAGGGGCCGGAGCAAACCCACGGGCCCTGCGGATCAAGTGAATTTCACCCCGCGAGGATACTTCGTCTCCTCGCGGGGACCCCGACGGAGAATCAGAAGACACCAAGGCGACCGAATCATCGATGCGGTTGGCAATTCTCCGGTTGTGAGCGAGCACCGCGTCAATCACATCCCCCACCTTATCGAAAAGCTCTAGCTCATCCGCGATGATCGGCTCATCACCCCTATTCGCGCTGGTTGCGACCAAAGGATTCAATCTCTTCCCTTCGAGGTCTGTGGCGAACATCAGGTGATGAATCGGGGTGTAGGCAAGCATGATGCCTACGCCTGGATTGAGGGGAGCAAGTGCTGCCCTTATATCCTCACCCACATCCGGATTCCACGGCAAAAGAAGGATCGGGGCAGCGGGCGCCCGTAACACAAGCTCCTCTTCCCGAGAGATAACCGCTAAGCTTCTTGCCTGCTCGATATTCGCACACATCACGGCCAGCGGCTTATGTGCCCTGCGTTTGCGCTTCCTTAATCTTTCCACAGATTCAGGGTCCATCGCGTCGCACATCAGGTGATACCCTCCCAGGCCTTTTACCGCAACGGTCTTTTCTGAAAGCAGTAGCCGCACCGTCTCCTTGATAGGATCTTTGCATCTCAGCACTCTCCCAGACGCGTCAAATAGCACCAGCTCAGGCCCGCAAACCGGACATGCATCCGGCTGTGCATGAAAGCGGCGGTCTGAAGGATCATCGTACTCCCTCTGGCAGTCTTCGCACATCTTGAATTCAGCCATGGTTGTTTTTGGTCGATCGTAGGGGAGGGATGAGATGATGGTATATCGAGGTCCGCAGTCGGTGCAGTTGGTGAAGGCATAGCGATGCCTTCTATCCGGAGGGTTCAGTATCTCTCGTCTGCAGTTATGGCAGGTGGCGAGATCTGCTGAGACCTGAAGTTCCTGTGACGCCTGGCCCGCCTCGCTTTGCAGGATCCTGAATCCTCTGAGCCCCTGCTCCTCGGCCTTTTGAACCTCGATCCCTGTGATGCACGATGCGGGCGGCGGGTTGTTCCTCAGTTCATAAACGAATCCCTCGATGGCTTCTCTTGATCCTTCGAGAAATATCACCACCCCGCCGAGGTCGTTTAAAACAAAGCCCGCGAGGCCGCGTCTTGTGGCCTCGCGGTAACAGAATGGTCGCAAGCCCACCCCTTGAACGGCTCCCGCAACCCGGATATTTACAGCCGACATCTTCTCTCCGGATGCGCTCTAGTCCATTGCCTTAAAGCAATAGCTGACGATCGCGGGGCTGGCGATTTTTAGATTTACTTCTTCTTCGGTTTCTTAGCCACAGGCTTTTTCTTTGCAGCTGGCTTCTTCTTGGCAGCGGTCTTTTTCGGCGCTTTCTTTTCAGGCTCCTCTGCAGGCGTGGTCACTTCAAGCTTCTCCGGTATCTCGATCTCCTCCTCTTTGATCTCAAGCAGGTTGCGCTCATCCTTCTTTCTAGCGAGCACGAGGTAGACGAGTGTGTTGCCAGAAAACCAGATGGCCATCCCGTAAGCCAGAACCAAGAGGATAAACGCGTGGTAGGCGATGGAGAAGAGTATCGTGCCTACCATCGCCGACCAGTTCGGGACCATCGCAGCTTTTGAGCTCACAAGGCTCGGCAGATCAACAGCGCCCTTTATCCAGCCGAAGGCGTTATGCACCCAGTTGGGCAGCCAGAACAACGCCTGTTCCACCCAGCGGGGCAGCAGTAGCCTTACGGTATCGGCCGCTGAGTTGATCATTAGATCCAGTTTGTAGAAAACCTGGGCACTGGCCTTGACCTCGCCCACGTTCATGAGAATGCCCGCGATCCAGCGGCCCAGTTGCAGGGCCTTTACACTGAAGAACGCCAGGATAACCATGCCCACTATGGCGAAGATCACCAACATGAACTGGTACCAGATGAGTCGCCATGGCTGATCGTTGACGCATGAGAAGACCTCGAAGAGGTTGTCGAAGGCGTCCGATTTTGTGGTTCCGATGACCGCCGGACCGATAGTGAAGGTGAAGAAGAACACCACAATGAGGTAGACTACGAACAAAGCGACGGCAAAGGCGGGTATCACCAAAAGTCCCACGATCATCTCGCCTGCGAAGGGGATTCTTCCGATAAGCCCCAGCAGCAGGCCTGCGGCAAGAAGCAGAATGACGAACAGGCCCAAAAGGACAGGGGTGGCGATAAGCGCACCCAAACTCTTCAGCGCCTGCTTCCACGCCTCCTTGACCTCGTAGAACTCGTCTCCACGCAGCTGTTCGTAGGTGAGCTTGGAGATAGCTATCCCGGCGGTCATAGCCACGAAGATAAGCCAGACCACGCCTACGGCCCAGAGTATCCAGCCTCCCACGTTGAAGGCGGGAAGCGAAGCTACCGCATCGGGCATCGGCAGGAGACGGAAGTTTTCCCATACGGCCTCTAGGCTTGTCCCTGAGACGAGATATGCGAGGTAGCCGAGAACCATGTAGCCCAGCCAGCCGAATAGCAGGCCTTCAAAGCCCACCCATATCTTCTTGGCTGAGAACCCGAGCCTGAAGGCCCGGAATATGTCTTTATAGTTGAAATGTAGCTTCGTCATCTTTCAAGCCTCCTTCAGCTCAAGACTTCCTCCGAAGAGTGCTAAACCTGACACACCGGCATAAGGAACCGAAAGATCATGTAGAACACGAGCGCCAGGCACAACACACTCACTCCCATGATGACGCCGTATGGAATGCGGTGCCTTCGAGGTTTGAAGAAACGCCGCCTCATATATTCCTCTCCGCCTTCCTTGTGTTTTCGGTTCCCTGATGCCCTGTGTCCGGGCGTCCATTTTCGTATCTTACTCGGTTGCGTGAAGTTGTCAAGTGTATTGTGTAGGCTTAAGTTGCTAGCGGGCAATCCTGCGGCAATGTGAACGCATGTTTCCCAAAGAGATGATTGCGGTGTTTCACGTGAAACAATCCTTGAGCTCGGTGCAGATGTTTCACGTGAAACGTGCCGGACGGATTGCTCGGAATCTCCGCGACGGTATACAGTGCTTCGTAGGATATATCTCCGGGGCTTAAGATTCGGGGTGTCAAAAAATCTCCCCTGCGGCGATCAGCCCCAGTATGAGGAGTCCGAACAGGATGTATATCGTAAGGATCAGTGCTTCCCTCAGCTTCTTTCTCCCGCGCATCACGATCAGGGCTGCCGTAAGGACGCCGAAAGGGGCTGCGGCCAAGTAAAGCCTGAGATAGTCAAGTATAAGGGGAGTCAAAAGGTAGGAGACAATAACCAGCCCGGCGTTCACCCAACGCCCCTTCCCTAAACCCAGGAGGGTAAAAAGCGTCCTGATTCCTCGTCTCCGATCCCCCTCAACGTCGGCCATGTCCTTGGTGCCGAAGGTTGCGGTTAAGGTAACAACCACAAGGATCAGCATCCTTAAGGGGAAGAGCCTAACCGACGCGTGGCTTGCGAACCCGGAAACCATCACCGCTAAACCTGCCAGCGCGAGAAGGAACACATTCAAAGGGTAGATTCGTTTGGCCCTGACCGGTGAGGTGGAGTATGCAAGGGAGATTACGTGGGCGGCAAGCAGGAAGATAAAACTTGCCAACCCGCAGCGCAGCACCAGGATCAGCGAGAAGATCGAGAGGGAGGCCGCAAGGGCGTAGGAGCCTCTGCGCCCCAGAAGGCCCCTGGAGAAGGGGGTCTTTTTGCCGGCCAGGCGGTCTATCTCCTCATCGAAGATGTCGTTGAGAAACACCGCTCCCTGGAACGCTGCAATGGCCGAGACGGTTACATAAAAGAGAAGATAGGGATCGAGCGCAACATCGCCCACCGCCGCACCCATCACCGCGCCCCCTGCCGCGAACCCCGCGTAGTGGAGCAGCCTGAGTGGACGCAGAAGCTTGAGTATCCCTAAGAATCTTCGGGGGGCAAGGAGAGGAGGCAGCAGGATGCACAGCGCCAGCGCTGCAAGGATGACGATATCCAGTATACCTGGGGGATACAGTGCGACTTCCACCTCACAACCACCTTAACCTGGTTCCCTCAGCGTATGCCTCTTCCATTGGCGAAGTTTAGGCTAAGGGAGGGAGAAGTCAACAGTTTAATACTCCTTTTGCCTGTGACAAAAAGATTGCACACAAAGCGATGCGGAACGAACCTTGAGGTTCGCTAATTTAGTCTTGGGAATTGACTACGATAGCGAACTAAACACGCTCATTGCAAGGTGAGTAATTAGACCGTTCGAGGCTATTAGCGAGTGAGAGTCGAGCCAGGAACTGCTATAGGAGGCTGCGTTGGCATAGTACTAGGAGGAGGAGACGCCTGGGGTGTGGTGACGTGAGTCTTTTGTCTTTTGCAGAGGGTTGATTCAGTGATTTTTGACGTAATCCGTCCGCTTGATGCGTCTGGGACTCACCTTTCAGGGATCAAGCTTGGCTTCCACGAGGTGGCGTGGTCGGTTGGGCTTTTCACGTTGGGGTTGTTCTTCTGTGCTTCGCACAGAAGATCGCAGGAGGATACCTGTCGGGGTCCCCGCGGCGTTGCCCCCTTCACGAAAACCTTCTCTTAAAAAAAAAAAGCGGCCCCCTGTAGCAGGAGACCGCATAAAATCTTAGGAAAGGGTTTCTTAGTGCAGCAGCACAACCTTGGCGGTTTTTGTGAAGCCAGGGGTGATGATACGGATGAAGTAGAGCCCGCCTGCAAGCTCGGCACCAGCGTCGTCGGTCCCGTCCCAGTAAAGGGAACCGTAGCCGGAAAGCTCGCCGTCGTGAAGGGTGCGAACCACCTTACCTGTTACGTCGTAGACCCGAATCGTAGTTGAGATAGGATAGCCAACCGCGTAGCTCACAAGGGTGCCGGCAATGAACGGGTTGGGACCGGTAACCTCTATACGAAGCGCATCCGCGGACTCGGCAATGCCGACTAACGGCGTGCCCTGGAACATTACGGACAATTCTTTACCGAGCAGGATGCGGGCGTAGTCAGGAGTCCCCGGAATCGCGGCAAAGAACGTCGCCATGTAGGATGCGTCGTCGTCGCAGATCCACTTGGCAAACTTGACGTTCTTCACCTCTTCCGGATCAAGGCTGGCCACCGGCACGCTGTCGAGGTAGTCGGCGGTGTGATAGCCCTGAGATACGATCTCGCAGTAGCAGTAGAAGTTTTCAGCCGCCTCTGTGCCTACGTTCTTGAAGTTGGCCTCAGGCGTCATGCTGTCCACCACGCTGCCCTCCACAGGCTTTACGACCTCTATCGCATCAACCTGGACGGCGCTTTCGATGGTGGCGTACTCGACCTGGATGTTGTTTGAGGGGTCGTCGTCCTCAATGGTCTTCTCAGGCCACAGGTAGACCGTTACTTCGACCCTGTAGCGGTCGCCAGCCCCGCCCGGGGGTGTCCAGGACGGGAAGGAGACGGCGTCCTCTTCGCCTGCCTCAAGGTAGACGATGCCCTCAAGGTTGCCTTTGTCGTAGTTGACGCCCGGACCGGTGATGACGCACTTGGCGTAGCATGAGTCCTCGCCTCCGCCGAAGTTGGCGACGACCGCACTGGGCGTGACTGGATCGCCTGTGATCTTGCCCAGCGGTTTAAGGATCCGGGTGCATGCCAGATCGCGGCCGCCAGGACCGCCTCCGCTGCCGGCGTACCAGTTGTAGTAGACCTCGTAGTTGCCGTCGCGCCGGTCGGTCCAGGTGATGTGCACGTTGCCGTTGGGGTCGGCGGTGAGGTTGGGGTGACGGGAAACAATGCCGTCATTAGGGGTCAGCTCCTGGGGAGCGCCCCACGAGCCGCCCTTAGGTCGAGTGGCATAGTATATCTCGTAGGTCTGACCAGAGCGATCTTCCCACGCTACCCAAACCGTGCCGAAGGTGTCGCAGCAGATGGAGAGGTAGTAAAGCGATGTGGGACAGTTACTTATCTGAACCGGCGTGTTCCAGGAGCCGCCCACGTTGTCTATCACAGACACCTGGTAGGGCGAGGGATAGTCCATGTAGGCGATGTATAGATTACCGTCAGGATCAGAGCAGATGGATGTGGGACGGATATGGTAGGCGCTGTAGGAGGGAAGCAGGTACTCGTGTGACCAGGAGGTACCGTTGGAGCTCCACATATGCCCGATGGTGTAAGAAGGTCCTGCAGAACGATAGATACCCATGGAGATGTGCCTTAAACCGTCAGGGGTCACGCAGATCGATGGGTGAACAAAGTAGTGGTAGTCAGAGGAGGTGGGAGCCCAGGCATTGATCAGAGGTCCCCAGGTGCCGCCGGAGCTGCGCTCCCGATAACATACCCGGTACACGAAGCCCGGGTAGGACCATGAACCTGAGGTGGCGATGTAAGAAGTACCGTTGCTGATATCGGCGATGGACTGGGCGCGCAGGTTCTGGCCGGAGGTGTGAAGATATTCAGAGCCCCAGGAGGAGCCGTTGTAGCCGTTGTAGTACAGGTTACCGGACCGATCCCATACCGCATGGGCATTGGTTCCGTCTCCGGCTGCTACGGCAACATCATAAGACAAGCTGGTTGAACTCAGCGCGGTTCCTGAACCGGCAGCGGGCGGGGATCCGATTGGAAACACTACGGCACGGACGTACTGAGAGAAGCTATAGTCGCGCCACACGATGTAGACATCGTTGGCATCCGCTGCTACACCCCATCCACCGGTGTTATAAGGGGCGTAGGAGGTGCCTGAGGTGTTTGAGATCCTTGTATCGGAGTGCCATTGGGCGAACAGTGGAACTGCCGCCAATGCCAGCACCCCAAGGATCAGTAGTGTCTTAGACACTATGCTTTTACGCATAATACCCTCCTTGGCTTTTGTTTTTGATAATCCTACACAGGCTCTGCCTGCGCCCTTTGTTTTCGAGAATCTTGCAGGAAACCTTGAAATAGGTACAGGCCTCCTCCCTGTCCGTCTCCCTTGCCCCTTACCATATTACGCTTATCCCTCAATCTAGCCTCCTCCTTTCTCGTTCTCCTCCTCCTTTACATCAACCCGCAACCGGTTCCTCGAACACCCATCATAAAACTATAGGCAAAGAAAGGATTTTGTCAAGTCCTTAATGCTCCTTTTCCCTTTCGGGAAAAGATCGCAGAAAAAGTGGAACCGATCGTCGCGTGCAGAAGATACGTAATGTTTTCTTCCGGCCAGCACAATGTCGAGGAAATCAAGCGAGAGTCTTGACTTGCTTCTAGTTCAGTTCGACATCTAAAACGACCCAGAGGCCGGGGCGGTTCGCAACAAAAGCCGAACTTACTGCGTCTTCTATGACGCGATCCAAAAAAGGAGGAAGCATGAAGAGGTTTTCGTTAGTCGTTGTGGCCTTTCTTGTTGCAGCGGCATCACTTACGGCCGCAGAGAGACTCAAGAAGGAGTTTGAGGTCGGCTCCGCCCCTGAACTTACGGTTGACGTTGATGCCGGAAGGGTGACGGTCCAGAGAGGGGAGGGTGACAAGATCACGGTCTACGTCCAGTTGCCGGATCGTGAGGGATACAGACTCTCAAGCGATCAGGACGGTGACGAGGTGCGCGTTGACCTGGAACACAGAGGCCTCATAGGATGGTTCCTCTTCCCCCTCCACTTCATCTCAGGTGATGAGCCATGGGTTCGAGTAGAGGTGCCTTCCAGGTGCGACCTTGATCTTGCGATCGATGCCGGACGCATAGAGGTAAAAGGCGGCATTGAAGGAACCATCAAGGCCCGGACAGGCGCAGGTTCGATAAGGATGAATGACGTTGGAGGCGATGTTAGGGCAAGGGCCGCAAGCGGCTCTATCCATATAGATGAGGCTAAGGGAACGGTGGATGCAGAAACCAGCACAGGCGAGATAAGGGTTCAAGACTCGAAAGGGGAGTTCTATCTTGAGACCAGTGCTGGCTCTATCGAGATAGAGCGCACGTCAGGCCGGTTCCGCGTCCGCTCAAGCGTAGGATCGATCGATTTTGACGGAACCATTACAGAAGGAGAGGATAATCTTCTCAAGACCTCGGTGGGTTCTATTAGAGCCAGGCTCAGCGGTCTTTCCGATATCGAGATAGACGCAGAAACCGAGGTTGGCAGCGTGAGCATCTTTCCGGGTATTGAGCCGGTTGACGAGGGTGAGCATTACCTTCGTGTTCGTATAGGTGACGGCAGCAAGAGGCTTAGACTGCGTTCGGAGACCGGATCGATTCGTATCCGAAAGGGAACCGAACCAGAGAAGATCGAGGTTGAAAAAGAAGAGACAAAGCCAGAGGAATCAGAGGACGCACCGTCCAGGGAACAGATCAAGTAGTTGTCCAGGCCGCCTTGCATCTATCGTAATCGCCTTTTTATCTTCAAGGTGCCAGCCCTCTTTACGTGGAAAGATGTGAAACAAACGGCTCAAATATTGCGTCGTCTTCGTTGAAGGAGGCTTGATGAGAGGAAAACTGCTCCACACACTTCTTCTGTTGTTTTCGGCAGTCGCTGTACTCGCGGCCGGGGAGGCGCAGGTCATAGAAGAGGAGTTTTCCGTAGGCTCCGAGCCCAGATTGATTATCGATGCGGACCCAGCGCGACTGACTGTAGAGGTAGGTGACAGCAACCGGATAGAGCTGAAGGTGGAACTGCCTGGGGAGGATATTTACTCCCTTTCAACTGAGCAGGAGGGGGATAAGGTAACCGTGAGGTTGGAATCTGAGGGAACCTTGGGTTTAATAATGCGGCAGCTCAGGCTTTATGAGGCGGACGTCAGCGCCCGGGTGCCTGCAAACTGCGATGTTGTGCATGAGACCCGGTCCGGACGCGTTGAGGTGAGGGGGGTAGGGAGAGAGATTCGCTCCCACAGCGGCTCGAAAGTTGGACAGGTGATAAGGTGGATCTTGCGTATAGGTCGTATTGTGGAGACCGATCAAGCAGATGGGATAGAGGAATAGTCTGTCCGGCGTCGAGTGAGTTCCACAACCGACGTTTGATGTGTGAGCGCTGCGTGAACTTCTGCCAGTCCAGGCCGATCCTCGATTCGTTTAATTAATACCGATCTTTTACCCCTATGGGGTACACGTCTCCGATGGAGAAAGGACTTGTTATCTTACCTCTTCTCCCTCTCTTTCTTCGCGCCCCCGACCAGCCGGGCAACGAGTATCCCGATTGCCACCCCGCCGGTGGTCTCGATAGCGGAAACCAAATCGCCCTGCATATCTTTCATGAAGTAAGCAAGCGGCCTGGTGAAACTTATAAGAGGCAGAAGGTAGACCATTATCACACCGGCGATAACACCGCCTGCGAAGCTCACAACCGCGCGCAAGAAAATAATCCTTCGGCTGACCCAATCACCCAGATACATAAGTCCGGCAAAAAGCGCGAAGTAGAGAAGGGTAAAGAGACCCCTAAGAAGCGGTGGATATGTGGATTTTCCTGCGACCGCGACCATCGCAGAGAGGACAACCGCGCTTCCAAGCGCATAGAAGAACCCCTCCTCGTTCCAGGAAAGAACCACAAATCCCAGGACGGCGGCAAGGAATGCCACCTTTAGCCCCATCCCACTGAACCATGCCCCCTGCAGGAGCCCATGCAGCAGCCCTGCAACCACAAAGGCAACCGCAAGCACAAGAATGATCTTCAACCAACTGGCACGTTGTTTCATTCCAACTCCTTTTCAGGTTTAAGGGTTTTTCTTTCACCCAGAAGGATCCTTGTAACAAGCAGAGCACTCGGCACTGCAACCCCGACCTCAAGTATGAATGGCAGCCCTAGTTTCGTTCCTTTGAAGAAGCCACCTATCTCGGCTATGATCGTCCCTACTATCCCGAAGACAAGCAGTCCGGCTATGACTCCTCCCAGAAGGCCGAAAAACCAACGCAGGGCCTGACGCTGCCGGCCGAGCGCATCCCCAAGCTTGATCAGTCCGACAAAGAGGACTTCGACTCCAAAGATAAGAAGAATCTGGATTAGTTTTGCACTCATGAACCTTCCGACAAGCCCGCCGGCAAGGGCCGCGATGAGAGCGGTCAGGAGCGCGTAGAAAAGTCCCCTCTCGTGCCACGCGCAGACAAGGAACCCGATCACGCCTGCCGCAGCGGCTATCTGCAAGACCCTTATCCATCCTATAGGGGCTTTGGAAAGCAATTCAACAAGGATTTGTCCTGCGCCTGCGATGATGAGGGAGATAAACAGCGCAACGGTCATCCTCACCCATGATAGGGGGTCTCTTGCCATGCTACAGCATAAGGGATTCATCGCTCCTGTCAAGTCTATCTATCACCCCACACCTTCGCTACACGAAGCTGTGGGAACCACTAAATTCTCATTGCGATCTCTCGTCCTCCGACGAAAGGAGCATTATTTCACCTCCCCCTTGATGGGGGAGGGTAGGGAGGGGGTGAAAACCTGGACATCCTTTTTGCTGCTGACTGACAGTACGCGCAAGGTAGGTATGAACTTGTTAAGCCACTCAGATATTGTGGCTAATTCCCTTTCAGAAAACGGGAGGTGCGGCCATCTTTCAGTATGCGGCCTTCTGTCTGACAGCGAGGGCAGTAGAATGTGTCGCGGGCGGTGGTCGAGACCCACTGGACCCTGGTGCCGCAACGCGGACAGGACTCGCCCTTGCGGCGGTGCACGGCCATGAATGGTCTGGTCTCATTGATCTCGATCCCCTTACCGGTGAGCCTGCGGGTCTGCTCGGTGGCCTCGATAAGGGTCTTGCGTATAGCTCCATGGAGTCGGGCGACTTCATCCGCACTCAGCTTATTCGCCTGCTTGAAGGGCGAAAGTCCTGCCTGCCAGCAGATCTCGTCCGCGTAAGCGTTGCCTATGCCGGCGACGTTGCGTTGATTCAAAAGGAAGTTCTTTAATCTCTCACGGGAGGCTCCAAGAAGTTCAGCCAATCTATCCACCGTAAACTCCTCGGAGAGCGGCTCCGGTCCCAGTTCCTTTATGTCGTCTGTCCCTTTCTTCTTTGGGAGTATCCACATGCTCATGCGCTTGAGTTTTGCATCCTCAACCAGGTGCAGGGTATTGTCATTATCGAACTCTATGAACGCGGCTGAACTTTTGAGGGGTTCTTTCTCTTTGGGCTGTATCTTGAATCTGCCTTTAAGCATCAGATGGACAACGATTCGGTATCCCTCAAGCGCTATCTCGATGTACTTGCCCCGGCGCGTGACACCGGCCACCCTCTGTCCTATTAAGTCATCGGGAAGGAGTGTTTTCTGGATATAGGGCTTGATGATACGAAAGTCTTCGATCGACTTGCCGACGATCAGGCGTTCGAGGTTCTCCCGCAGAACCTCCAGTTCAGGCATCTCAGGCATGATCAACACCCCAAGCGAATACTTCGTCTTCGCTTGGGGACCCCCCGGAATAAAGAGACCCTGAGAGATACGCTCATAGATCCAGCTTAGTCGAACGGCTTTGTTTTGTCAAGGGGTGTTCTTTGGTTAAAATCTGTAGGGGCCGGTCTCAGACCGGCCCCTTTCCTTTTTATCTTCGATCTTTCGTCCTCAGGACGAAAGGAGGATTAGTGAAGAATCAGCACCTTGCGTGTGGCGTTGAACTCAGGTGTCAGCATCCTCACGAAGTAGACGCCCGAAGCAACGGCGTCTGTATTCCAGTTGATGGTGTAGTAGCCGGGGCCGCGGGAATCATCAACCAGCGTCGCCACCACGTTGCCTGCCACGTCGTAGACGCACAGGGTAACCTCGCTCGCTTTGGCAAGGGTGAAGTTCACCCTGGTGCCTACCACCTCAAGGCTCGTGCGCTCGGCAAACGGGGTTTCCGCAACTCCGATGTAGGAGAACGTCCAGGGCAGCCGAGGATGGCTGATGTCCTCACCTTCTTGCTCCGCCCAGAAGGTGATGACGTAGGTTATTCCGTCTTCGAGGCTGATCTCGTCGAACGTCGCGGTAAAGGTATCGTTGCCAGCAAAGCTGTGGGCTACGGTGTCCGTTTCGATTATTGCATGGAATCCGAAATCTTCGACGGTGTAGATGAGATCGGCATTTGTAGGTATTCCTTTGTTCTCGGCATACCTGGCCGAGGGGGCAAACGAGTTCATCTGGGTATCCGCGGCAGGAGATACTATCTCGAACGGGGTCACGTCTATGCCCAGCTCGGCGGAGAAGTTTTTGTCCTTGTCGTTGTTGCCGGGGTCGGTGTCGTCCGGATGCTCGACCACGAACAGAGCGTTGTAGCTTTTGCCGCCCTCGGGGGTGAAGTCCTTGAAGGCCGCTACGTCGCTGTAGCCTGGCTCAAACGGGAAGTTGCTCAGGACATCCTCGTAGACGGTTCCACCACCCACTTCTCTTATCCTGCAGCGAACCAGGGCCTCGACCGTTTCAGTGTGGTTGTTCTTAACCTTGCAGGCGGGAGTGAAGGCTACGTCAGGTTCTTCTTTGGTATTGGGTCTGATGATCTGCACCATCTCAAGGTCGAATGCGGCGCCACCTGTTTCCCAGGTAAGCCACACGCTGTCCACGCTGATGGGACGGTAGAGCCAGTACCAGCCGCTGCCGGATGGAGGATCCCAGTGGATATGGAATGCTATCCTGATGTTCTCGCCGATATAGTCTGAGAGATCGAACACGAAGGGATTGGGGGCGTCGTGTATATAGTGCTGACCAGGGGTGAACTCCGGGTCACCGTGCATATCCACCAGGGGATCATCCCAGGTTCCTCCTCCGTCGGTAGAGATCTTAACGTAGTAGTGCAGCCTTTGCCTGTAATAGGAGCTTCCGGATACGTTGAAAGCACAGTTGTAGCCGAAGAGAACAGTTCCGGATGAGTAGCTTGAAAGATCGATAGCCGGGGTGATGAGCCAGTCGTTTACTACTCCATAGGGCCCCATGTTACCGGCGTAAGCGAGGCCTGCGGAGTATGTCTCGATTCGATACAGGGAGCCCCAGTTCTGTCGGAGCCACCTCACCCACTGGTAAGGGACCGGGCTGTCTATTCTGGTCCAGCCTGCGGGCGGGAAGCTACCCTCGAAGCCTTCCGGCCCCAAAAGGACGGTTTGCGCATTGATGCTGGGAACGATGGTTGCAAGCATGAGCACTGCAACCGCGATCATTACGATCTTTTTGGACATTACTCCCTCCTTGGTTGGAGAGTTTTGTTTCGAAACTTCGCCATCGGGAATCTGAGCCGAAGTTCAGTTCCCACTACCGCCTTTCTCCCAAAACATCCAGACTATAATCAGGATTCGGCTTTTGTCAAGGGCTTTGGTTAAAATCTGTAGGGGCCGGTTTCAGACCGGCCCCTTTCCTTTTTATCTTCGATCTTTCGTCCTCAGGACGAAAGGAGGATTAGTGAAGAATCAGCACCTTGCGTGTGGCGTTGAACTCAGGTGTCAGCATCCTCACGAAGTAGACGCCCGAAGCAACGGCGTCTGTATTCCAGTTGATGGTGTAGTAGCCGGGGCCGCGGGAATCATCAACCAGCGTCGCCACCACGTTGCCTGCCACGTCGTAGACGCGAAGGTTCACATTGGTCGCGGTAGGTAGCGTGAAGCTGATCCTGCTGCCTGCAACATCCAGACTGAAGCGCTCGGCAACAGGTTCCTCAGCAATACCTGAGTATTCGAAGGTCTCCACGAGCGGCGGATTGCTGATATTGCCGCCGCGCTCCTCTGTAGCCCAGAAGGTAATCGTGTAGGTGCCGTTCTCAAGACCTTCTACCGTTGGGAACTTGATGTTCTTGGACTCTTCGACGGCAAAGGGTTCACCTATCACACTATCCTCGTAGACCACGGCGTGGTACTCGCCATCCTCGATCTTGCAGTGGAGTGTCGCAACCGTTAACTCTGCACCCGCGTGCTCCTCGAAAGTCGCCTCTGGGTCGAATTCGTTGTCCTGCTGGGGTGCAGGCGAAAGCATGACGGTCGGGGTCACGTCCATACCGGCAAAGGTGGTCCAGTGCTTATCCTTGGCGTTGTTGGTCTGGTCAATGTCGTCTGGATGCTCGACCCAGAACAGGGCAGTGTATTCCTTGTTGGCCTCAGGGGTGAAGTCGCGGAAGCCGTCCACAACGGTGTAGCCCTGCTCGAGCGGGACGCTGTTAAGCACGTCCTCGTAGACCGTCTCCATGGTCTCGAGGTCTTTGAACCTGCATCCCACCTTGGCAGTGGCGGTGTCCAGGTTGTTAAGGACCCTGCACGCCGGCGTGAAGGATACCCCGCCTTCTTCTTCGTTGCGAGGACGGATGATCTGCGCCATCTGGGGATCGAGCTCCTCCGTACCGCTGGTCTCACCGTAGATAAGCACGTTGTCGATCTGATAGAATAATGAGGAGCTTGGCGACGTCTCGTTGTACACGAAGCGTACCTGTGCATCCGTTACCCCGTCCACACCGAAGGCGCTCAGGCTCCATACGTCGTGCATCCAGAGCTGCGACAAGGTGTAGGAGGTGATGAGCTGCCAGGTGGAGCCGTCCCAGACCTCCACACGCATCTCACTCGTAGGGGCCATATAGGTGCCTCTGTCGAATTCCAGCCAGATGTTGCCCCCGAGAGTGAAGGCTGGGGTAACCAGGGCATTCTCCACGCACTGCGGCCAGCCCAAGAAATTGGTGGCCCAATAGTCGTCGTTTTCAGCGCAGTTGCCGCCGCCCGAGGCGGCATAGTTGGCCCAGAAGCCGCCAAGGCCGTTGAGATCCCTCCACTGGTCGTTGCCTGAGCCGATGGTAGTGGTCCATCCGCTGGGTGGCCAGGGGCCTTCGAAGCCCTCGTTCACTACGGTGTCTATTACGGAGCCGCCGCCGACGTCGGCCCATACATCAACGTTGTCTATCTCGAGCCACCAGTACCAGCCGGCATAGTTGATCTCGTTGTAGACAAAGCGCACCTGAACGTCTGCTTCGCCGGCAGCGTATGAGCTGATGTCGAAGCTGTCGCGCTGGCCAGGGCCGTAAGCGTCCTGATCGCTGGTATAGGTTACAATATTCTGCCAGCTCGAGCCGTCGTAGACCTCTATGCGGGCGTGCTCGTTGGTGCTGCTGAGGAGGTTGTAGGAGATGGTGTATGCCAGCCAGACCTCGGTGGCGGTTGACAGATCCATAGAGGGCGTGACAAGTGCGTTGTTCTGGCACCACGGAGCGCCCCAACCTGCCGCGTCGTCGTCGTTGTCGGCGCACATGCCTGACCCTCCGGCGTAGTTGGGGCTGCCCCAATAGCCGTTGGTGAACCACTGGTTAGTGCCGCCGTCGTTGGTTGTCGTCCAATCTGTAGGTGGGAAGGTGCCTTCGAACTCCTCGTGTAGCACGCTACTCAGCTGAGCGTTTAGGGGCAGAACCAGGGCCGCGAACAGAACCAGCGCGGCCGCGATCCCTATGACTTTCTTGGTCATTATACTCCTCCTTGCGTATCCTTGCTTGGAGTTGGTTTATTTTCCAAACGGGGAATATGAGCCTGTGGCCCATTCTCCCAATTTTGCCCGTCCTTCAGTCGGCTCCCGTCTCTCTACCTAAATTTAGTCAAAATTCGGGGTTTGTCAAGCCCTTTGGGTTAAAATCTGTAGGGGCCGGTCTCAGACCGGCCCCTTTCCTTTTTATCTTCGATCTTTCGTCCTCAGGACGAAAGGAGGGCTAGTGAAGAATCAGCACCTTGCGTGTGGCGTTGAACTCCGGAGTTATCATCCTCACGAAGTAGACGCCCGCAGCAACGCCTGAGGTGTTCCAGTTAAGGGAGTAGTAGCCAGCGCCGTAGGTGCCGGATGCAAGTGTAGCAACCATGTTGCCTGCCACGTCGTAGATGCGCAGGTTAACGTTGGTCGCGGTGGCAAGGGTGAAGTTCACCCTGGTGCCTAGCACCTCAAGGCTCGTGCGTTCTGGAAGCGGGGTCTCAGCAATACCGCTGTAGTTGAAGCCCATCGAGAGCGGTGGATTGCTTATGTTCCCACCTCTTTCCTCGGCCCAGAAGGTAATCGTGTAGGGACCTTCCTCAAGCTCTACGCTCTTGTTGAATGTGGCCGTGAAGGTGTCGTTGGCTGCAAAGGTATGCTCAAGGGTATCTCCGTGAACCACTTCCTCAGCGTCATTCTTTATCTCGCAGATCAGACTTGCATCAGTTTCCTCAGCGCCTGCCTTCTCAGCGTATCTGGCGGATGGTTCAAACTGGTTCACCTGAGGATCGGTCGGGGCCAGCACCGCGAACGGCGTCACATCCACGCCCACCGCGGTGGTAAAGTTCTTGTCCTTGCGGTTGTCATCCGGGTTGATGTCGTCGGGATGTTCCACAATGAAGAACGCGTTGTACGTCTTATCACCCTCAGGGGTGAAGGCCTTGAAGCCGCTTATGATGTTATAGCCAGGCTCAAGCGGAACGTTACTTAACACATCGTCGTAGACAATGGTTTGGGTCGTGAGGTCCTTTATCTTGCAGGATGCCGAGGTGTGGGCGACGGTATCAACGTTGTTGAAGATCTTGATACTGGGCGTGAAGGGTACGTCAGGTTCCTCTTCCTTCCGGGGCCTGATGATGTTAACCAGCTTGAGATCAAGGTATACGTAGGGCGGGGGTAAGCCGCAGTCTGCAAAGCCGACCATCAGCACGTTGTCAACATACCAGTAGTTAATGTTGTAGCTGTAGCCGTCGCCGTAGAAGTTGATGGCGACCTGGGATTCACCTGCGGCCCAGCTGATGTCAAGGCTGTCACGGGTGAAGGGATAGTTACCGTAGCTGGATTCATCGTAGTCCCAGATGACGTGGGGCCAGGTGGCGCCGCCGTCTGTGGAGCCCAGCCACTGGGCCGTATAAGGATAATTCATGTAATGGCTGTAGTAATGGTCCACGGCAAGGTACACCTCGCCCTCGCCTGAGCAGTCAATCACAGGTGAGATCAGCTCGTCGGTCTCGGTATCGAAGTAGTAGTAGATGCCGGCGCAGTAGTTCCCGGCCCGGTACCAGCGGTTCCAGTCGTCACGGGTTACACTCGAGCCGTAGTTGATTGTCCAACCGGCAGGCGGTGAGGTGGTGCTCCATGCGCCGTTGAAGTTTTCCGTAAGCAGGGTGTCTACCCCGGCGCATTCCCGCACCTCAACGTCGTCTACCTCAAACCAACCATTGTGACCCGCGGCGAACTCGTGGTAAACGAAACGTATCCGGACGTCCGATTCACCAGCGGCATACTGGCTGATGTTGTAGGTTTCCACCTTGCCAGGGCCGGTTGGATCCACGTCATCCCTGTAGTTTACCACAATCCACGAGCCGGTACTATTTACTACTTCTACGCGTGCCTCGGCGTTGGAACCGTGATTGTAGGACATGGTGTATTCCAGGGTGACCACAGCGACCTCTGAGAGATCTATAGAGGGTGAAGTAAGACAGTTGTATTCGCATAAGGGGGCACCTGAACCTGCAGCATCGTCGTCGTTATCAGCGCAGTATCCCGAGCCTCCGGCGTAGTTGGGACGACTCCAGTAGTCGTTACGGAACCACTGATTGGAGCCGCTTTCGGTGGTTGTACTCCAGCCTGCGGGCGGGAAGGAACCCTCAAAGTCCTCTGTGAGGTAGACTCCCGGTGGAAGAGGGTGGTACCAGTTGTAGTAGACCTCGTAGTTGCCGTCGCGCCGGTCGTACCAGCAGATGTGAACGTTGCCATTTTCATCGGCTGCAATGTTGGAGTAACGCGAGTACTGACCGTCGTCAAGGGTCAAGGCCTGGTCGCCTTCCCATGAGCCGGATACGGCATCATACTTGTTGTAGTGAATCTCGTAGGTCATGCCTGAGCGGTCGTCCCATGAAACCCAGACGTTGTCGTTGGTATCGCAGCAGATCGAGGGGTACCAGGTGTAGTTGTAGGTGGAGTTGCTTACCTGTGTGGAGACCCAGCTTCCGCTTGCGTTGGTGGCAACGTAGACCTGGCGAGGGAGGGTGTAGCCCACATAGGCGATGTAGAGGTTGTCCTCACTATCATGGCAGATCGAGGTGCCGTAGCTGTAGTAGGCGAAGTATGTTCCGCCGATGGTCTCATGATTCCAGGTCGCCCCGTTGTCGGTGCTCCATACATGCTTGAGACGGTAGCCGTTGTTGTGTGCGACGGATATGTGGATGACATCGTCGGACGTGATGCAGATCGAGGGGTAGTAGGCGTAGTAGGTGCTGGAGGCTGAACCCCCGTCCGAGTGGGGATCAAAGGCCCTGACAGGCGAGGAGTAGGAGCCGGCGCCCGAGTTCTTTCTCTGGTAGTATACGCTGTAGCCGCGCGCGTCGCCACTGGTGTAACTGTAGCGGTTGAACACGTTGTGCAGGTCGCCGTCGGAATCAAAGGCGATGGCAGGGTAGTAGCAGGATTGGTTGTAGACGCCGTGGTTGATGATCGGGCCCCAGGAGCCGTTCTTCTCACGGGTGTAGAGATCGTAGGCGGCGTAGTAGTACCAGCTGACGTCCACCGTGCCGTCGTGGACGGCGATCGACGGGTCGTAGCCGGAGGAGGTGCTCACCGCTTCGCCGTTGGGTGTCGTGGTGGGGCTTCCGATGGGGAAGGTGAAGTAGCGGATGCGCTGGGTTGTAGTGTGGTCGCGCCATGCGATGTGGACGTTCGCGTCGTCAGCCGCGATGCACCAGCCGCCTCTGTAGGTAGTGTATGATGAGCCGGTGTTGTTGGTGATCCTTGTGTCGCCCTGCCACTGGCCGAAGAGCGGCACAGCAACCGCGAGAAGAACCAGCGCGGCCGCGATCCCTATGACTTTCTTGGTCATTATGTTCCTCCTTACTTGGAGTTGGTTTATTCTCCAAATCTTTCTGATCGGAAAACTGAGCTTCCCACTCACTCTCCCGATTTTGCCCGTCCTTCAGTCGTCTCCCGTCTCTCTATAACCTAATACCTAAATTTAGTCAAAATTCGGGGTTTGTCAAGCCCTTTGACGCGCTTTCGCGCTCATTTCAAATTGAAGATTGCAAAGTGCAAAATTGCTCCGCAAGCGTCGTCCTTCGGAGCTTCGTCCGGCCTGGCACAAGCTCAACCGTCCTCGCAGTGACAAAAGCAATGTGGAACGGAGGCTTTCGTCCGTTCGGATACGATAGCACAGGAAGTCATCGCGATCGACCGAAGGGAGGGCGACGAACTCATAGGGGGCACAATCCGAAGGCTGCGCTCGTCGCCCGCGATAATAAAGTAGGCGGCCCCGTAACACCCAGGGCCGCCTACAGATCCTTAGCTAAAGTTAGCTAAAATCCGTTGGGGTTAATGCAGCACCAGCAGCTTTTGGGTGGCCCGGAACTCAGGTGTCGTAAGCTTCAGGAAGTAGATACCCGAAGCCACATCGTGAGTGTTCCAGTCCACCGAGTGGCAGCCGGCGTTACGGGAACCGTCCGCAAGCGTTGCCACCACGTTGCCTGTTGCATCATAGACGCGCAGGTTAACATTGGTAGAATGCCCCAGGGTGAAGTGTATCGTGGTGAAATTGACGCAAAGATTGGGTGTTACCGCATCAAGACTGAATCGGGCGGTTATCGGGGTCTCGGCGATCCCTGTTGTGTATGTGTAGTTGAAGGTGTCCACAAGTGGAGGGTTGCTTATGTTTGTATTGTTTTCGCCATTTGCCCAGAATCTGATTATGTAAGTACCGGTTTCAAGGTACGCTGTGTAGAATATGGCAAGGAAGGTGTCGTAAGGCTCAAAATCGCGAATATCTGACGAGTCACGGTAGACCCATTCTTCGGTGTCAAAATCCTGAATCCAGCAGTGCATTTTCACGTCCACCGTTTTTTTGCCTAGACGCTCGGCATAATTGGCTGTGGGCTCGAACGGATTGATCTGCTCAGGGGTTTCTGGAAAGAGCATTTCATAGGGTGTTACGTCATATTCAATTTCGTGGGTGGAGAAGTTCTTGTTCATGTCGTTGTTGGTTGGGTTTACGTCATCAGGGTGCTCAACCACGAAGAAAGCATTGTAGGAATTATTCTTGAGAGGGGTGAAGGGCGCGAACTCCACTACGGTGTAGCCCGGCTCGAGCGGGTAGTTATTGTGTACGTCCTCGTAGACTGTCTGCTGGGGGAGCCATTGCTTGATCCCGCAGTGGACTTTGCCGTGGGCAGTGGTGTCGAGGTTGTTGTAGATTCTACACGAGGGTTTGAAGGGAACTCCACCCTTTTCCTTGTCCCAGGGGCGGATTATCTGAACCATCACCAGGTCAAGCGGTTCGGGAGGGTCTGAGCCCCAGACGTTCACGTCGTCAACCTCATACCAGTTTGATTTTACGCCGCCTGTCATCTCGCTGTAGAGGAACCGCACCCGGGCGTTCATCGCAGCTCCGACCTTGTCACTGATGTTGATGCTGTCTCGTGTTGTCTTGCGGCTCATGGGGTGGTTCATCACTATAATCCAGCTCGAACCGTTGTAGACCTCCACCCGGCCCATCATATCCTCACCCACTGGATACCAGTCCACGTCGTAGGCGAGCCATATGATGTTGTAACCACTCGCATCAAACATTGACGACTGCAGGATATTGTTGCCCACCCTGGCAGCGCCAGGGCCTGCACCGGCGTCGTCGTTGTCTGCGCAGTAACCGTTCCCGCCCGGGGTATAGTTGGGACGGCCCCAGTAGTCGTTGCGGAACCACTGATTCTGACCGATGGAGGTGGAAGTACTCCAACCACCCGGGGGGAAGGGTCCTTCGAACCCCTCTGAGAGCAGGCTGGTTGGTTGGGCATTAAGGGATGAGGTAAGGACCGCAAACACCACTAGGGCACCCAATGGAAGTTTTTTGCGCATTATAGTTCCTCCTGAGTTTAGCTTGTTTATTCCCTTCAACATACACTTACAGAAGTACCTCGCTACAAGCGCGCGCTTCCTGGCACTTCTTTTTAGCCCATCGCTCCCTTGGGCCTACAGACTAGGCCTTTGTTTAGATGTAAAGTTTACATCAGATTTTTCAGTTGTCAAGTCCTTATTTGGTAATTATATACACTAAACATTCTATTTAGCTTCATATATGAAAAATATCTGTGTTTACCCATTTGCTTGGGGAGGGCCACAAGAACTGTCAAGGTTACCAGGTAAGAGGGGGTTGAGATCATCGAGAAGGACGAGGGGGAAGAAGCAGATGTTTTAATCGAGGTAATCGTAACCAATGGATTGGAGTTTGGCCTGTGCCCCGGAGGGGTGCAAGAGGAGATAGATCAATCCGAAGTGCGTGTAGTGGAGGTTTGGGGTGTCACCCCCTCTTTTATTCTACCCGACGGGGCACTTCGTCCCCATCAAGGGGGAGATGAATAAGTCGCATTCCTTCATAAGCGGCGGATCTCTTTGGTTATCTCTCTTTTCCTGAGTCTAGGGGAGATCCCCGCTTTTTCTAATACCCTCCTCACCCTCTCACCCACCTGGTAACCATCTATTGGCGCACAGACCGGATGGTACTTGACAATCCGGGATGCAGGGGTAGGATAAATCGTGGAACTTCTTCTCCTTCTAATCGCCCAGACCGTTCCATACGAGTACCCTTATCTTGAGGTGGTGCGGCGCGAGGTGTGGTTTCTTCCCATGCCGAAGGGGGCAGACAGCACAACCTATGAACGAGAGCTGCATCTTGGGTTTGAAGAGGAGGGCCTTTTAGCCCTCGTCGAGGGCGTAATCCAGGAGCGCTGGCTGGGGAGAGGGAACCCTGCCGCACTGCAGGAGGTTCTGCACTGCGACTCGATCGCGAGAAAAAGAGACACCCTTGTTGCTTACTCTTCCCTGCGATTTGTTTTCACCAGGCTGGACGCCGGGATTCGCTCGATTGATCTAATCGCGGCTCTGCGCTACGCGGATAAGGATCGGATCAGCTACAGTGTGGATGAGATCCTTGCCAGGTTGGGGTTCGGCGGCAAGCCCTACCGCCTTCTTGCAGATGCGGGGAGTCTCGTGTCCCTTGAGCTTAGGCCAAGGGGAGGGGTAATCCTCGTTAACCTTAGCACCGGCGCGGTCGTCTCGGCAGATATCGTCCAACCGCAGGCTCAGAAACACAAACGTTCCTGTCTGTTCAGGAGATAGGCCAGGTTGAGCTTCTTTTCGTGGATATCTGCGGGTTAATCCATGGACCGGCGCGGTAAAGGTAATGATTCTCTTGACTTGACGTGGAGCTACGTATTCAGCCCTAAGCCGGAGTGAGCGTGAAGGGAGCAAACTAAGGAGGATGACATGAAACGAACGATAGTCCTAACCCTTATCGGAATAATAGGACTTGGGATGTTAGCTTCCCCTCTCTTGGCTCAGTATCAAGAGCAACCTCAACCTTCTCTTTCCTCTTCATTCGATGCTGCTTCTTCCATTCTTAGATTTATCCCTATCATCATTGGTTGGTTCCTGCTGATGTTTGCTCTGACTCTTTTCCTCATAGGATTACGGCTCGACCAAACGACCAAGGGAGGATGGACAGTAGCGCTTCTTCCTCTTTGGGGTTCCTTCCTTGTAGTCGGTTTGCTTATGTTTATAGGAAGTATCTTAAGAATAGGAGGATAACATGAAAGGTTTATTGAAGGCGTTGTGCGGGTTGGCTCTTGCTTTTGGCTTGATATGGGCCAACACCTATGACGGTCCGGCTATCATCTGGGAGAAGACCTACGACTCAGGCGCCAAGGATGTGCCCTCGGGTGTGG
>NJBO01000010.1 GCA_005223075.1 candidate division TA06 bacterium B3_TA06
GCTCTCCTTGTCTGTCCTACATTAATATTACCTCCCCCTTGATGGGGGAGGGCAGGGAGGGGGTGAAACTCTTATCACCTTCCCCGCCACTTTGTGTTGACCTTTTACTCGACAGGAATACTTACGCCATCAAGGAAGGGGATTTCCCCCTCCCTCTGTGGAGGGGGCTAGGGGGAGGGGGTTACACGTCCAGCTTCTTCTGCTTATCCTTGTCCTTGGTGATCCGCTCCGCCCGTTTGAAGGTCACGTCGTCAGGTGCAATCTGCGGAATCTTCAGACGCTCGGTGCCCTCCAGAAGTCCTTTGACCGTGAGCACCTGCACCTTGGGGTAGTCCTTGTTCATAATCTCCGAATGGTAGAACCCTGCCGATGCCGCCTCTGCGGGGATGTCGGAGCGCTCGGAAGGTTCGTAGAGCAATATCAACGCGCCCATGACCGCCTTTTCCCGCTGCATGGTGCCGACTAAGTCACGCACGTATGAGACCTTGGGTTTGGCGTCGCTCTTCACCTGAACGATAACCTTTTGATACTTGCGCTGTTTGCCGTCTATGAAGAAGCGGATGCCGTCAATGCCCTTGTCTGCGCCGCCTTTTTTGGTAGGATCACCCTTCGGTCTTGCATTAACTAATGACAGCGCCCACAGCTCGAACTCCTTGCGGGGACGGTCGGTGGCTTCGGCCAGTTCGCGCGCCGATTCCCAGTCCTTGGGGATTCCGTGCACCTCATATTCTACCTCTTCACCAAAGTGGTCAGCCAGCCGGTTCTTGATGAGGTTTATGGCAAGGTAGGTTATGTCTATGCCTATCCAGCGGCGGCCCAGCGCTTGCGCGGCGGCAATGGTAGTTCCGCACCCGCAGAACGGGTCAAGCACCACGTCTCCCTCGTTGGAAGAGGCTTGAAGGATGCGTTCGAGTAAAGCGACTGGCTTCTGAGTAGGATAGCCAAGACGTTCCTTAGCAACCGCATTGATGGGAAAGATATCAGTCCAAATTGTACCAATATTCTTACCCTCATATTGATCTAGGTATCTCTTAAGTCTAGGCTTATTAGGGTCAGTGAAAACCAACCAACCTTTCTCCATCGCCTCATCAATTCGCTCTTGTGACCAAATCCAATGTTTACCTGCGGGTGGTTTTAATATTCTATCTCCAAACCGACGTGGAGGTCCTTCACCCCCTTGGATGAAACTTATTAACTGATATCTTCTCCCTGTTTCTTCTTCAACATTGGTGTAGTATTTATCGATGTATCCTTGAGATGGAGGCATCCTTAATTGGTTGAAAGTATTTTTATTAGTTTTACTGTAAAAGAAGATAACGTCTTGCAATTTAGCGAACTGGTGACTCTGGGCTTTACCAACACGAATTTTCTGCCAGATGATTTCATTAACGAAGTTCTTGACCCCGAACACCGCATCCATAAGTATCTTCAGATAATGCCCAGCGGTGGGGTCGCAGTGCAGGTAGATGGAGCCGGTCGGTTTCAGCACGCGCTTCAGCTCCACCAGGCGCGGAGCCATCATCACCAGATACGCCAGCATGTCGTTGTGCCCTAGGAACTGCTCGAAACCCTGAAGCAGGTCTACCAGCGCGGGCGGAGCCTGACCACCGGTCACAAGCTCGTGATATGTGCGGGCCGAGACCTCGTCCCAGTGCCAGAAGTCGGTAAACGCTTCGATCTGCGCCGCAGACGGCGTGCCCTCAGCCTCCTTGAACAATACGTTATACGTCGCCTTGGAGTTGAACGGCGGGTCGAGATAAACCAAATCCACCGACTCCGAGGCGATGTTCTCCCGCAAGACCTCCAGATTATCCCCGAAGTATAGCTGGTTGCGCGGCTCCTGATCCATAGGTAATGATATAATGAAGATTAAGGTTTGTCAAGCACTCCATCACCCTCAATTCCTCTCCCTTTGGAGGGGTTGGAGCACGTTATTTCTTCATCAATACGTCATAGGCCTCGTCAGGGACAACCAGATTACCTTCCATTGCCTCCGGTTTCCTCGATCCTGTTAGGCAACAAATCACTTGACTAATTCGATTCCTCGGTTATATTTCGTACGGAGGATAAAATGAAGCACTTCTTACGCACGAATGTACCTGTAATAATGGCCTCGGCAACCGTCCTGCTCCTGGGGTGCGCCGCAGGTGACGCCGCGCGCTGGAACGTAGCAAACCCGGCAGGGTTCTGGGCCGGGCTCTGGCACGGGATGATTGCAGTCATAACCTTCATAATCTCGCTCTTTTCGAAAAGCGTAGAGGTCTATGAACGAGCCAATAGCGGCGGCTGGTACGACTTTGGCTTCCTTTTAGGAGTAATCATAATCTGGGGTGGTGGCAGTGGAGCAACCATCAACGCAAACCGCCGCAAGCGTAGATGCCGGAGCGACTAGCACAGGATTGAACGTTATACGTATCCATACTTGTAGCGGTAAACTCTTAAGAACGGCTTAGGGTTTAAGGCGGTCTGATGCCGGGGATTGAACTAACCCAGCAGATAAGACGTTTCCAGGTGTTCCTGCAGATCCAGTGGGTGCGGCGGGTGCTTCTCCTCGGGGCAGAGGATACCCAATCCGCGCTCATCTTCGTTCGTAAAGGTTTCGAGCTAACCGTTCTCGATCCCCCTCAAGAGACGCTTGACGGTCTTGCGAAAGAGCTCGATGCAGCAGGCCTTTCGGCTCGGCTGCTTAAAGCCGCACCTGGCGACCTGCCTGTTCCTCTCCGTCATTTCGATTTCGCAGTCGGGTTCAATTGTCTTTACCAAACCACCTTGGAGGGGCTTACCGAACGCTTTGAAGGACTGCTTTCCGGCATCAGGAAGGATGGTTTCTTCTACATAACGCTGATCTCGACGAAAAACACAAATTACCGCAAGGACAGGGAGATTGAACCGCAAACGTTTGCCGATAAAGGAGAGATGCGTCATTATTGCGACGCGCGGGAGATCGTAACCCTCCTACGACACATGGAAGTAATAGATTTGAGGAATGCCGAGCAGGGAAGCGAGGGAAGCTTCCACTGGCACGTCCTGGGCCGCAATCGGGACATGGCGCCTGCGGAAGAGGATGAAAGCGATTCCTGAAGTTACGCTGTAGATATTTCCTCATGTAATCAACGAGAGATTCCTGATACTGGCTGGTTCGGTCTTTGACAACCCTTTTTTCGCTTGCCCCAGGCACTTTCCGGGGATTTTACCTCTTTTGACTTAACCCTAAGATACTTGACCTGTGAAGGATTCTCCCTATTATTAATGTGAAGGAGGATGCAATGCGAAAGGCGCTTTGTATAATCGCGACAATATTTTTTATCCTGGCAGGGGTAAGCTGCGGGCCAAAACAGCAGGAAGCCGAGGCTGCGAAAAAAATCTATGCCGCTATCGAGGTAGAAGAACGCGGCATAATGTGGTTCGAGCTGTACCCTGAGAATGCCCCTAATGGGGTGGCCCAGTTCACGAGGCTTGCCAAGGAAGGCTTCTACGACGGCCTGCTTTTCTGGCATATCTCAGATAAGGGGTTGGTTCAGTCCGGCTGTCCGAGCAACGACGGAACCGGTCACGCCGGCAATCTAATCAAGGAGGAGATCGAGGCGACCCTTCACCATGAGCGGGGAACGCTTTCCATGATCAACTTCGGCAGACCCTGGACCACCTCCTCGCAGTTTATCATCTGCCGCAAGGCCGTGCCGGAGCTGGACGGCCGCTACACCATAATAGGGAAGCTTATGAAAGGAGAGGAGGTCCTTGACGAGATAGAGAGGAATGATAAGATCAAAACGGTAACCGTCAAGGAAGAGTAGGGCGCTAGTTAAGCAGATAGCCAATAGGGATTGACATCGAAGGGGAAAACTCTATAATTACAGTATGATTGAGACAAACCTCACAGGTATCCAAAGATGCAGGCGCTAGTTTTCTGGGTTTGGCAAGCCCTTTTGGGAATCCTGCGTGAGTCATGGAACCTTTTGGCCGCGATGTCCCCCTATCTTCTCCTGGGATTCCTATTCGCGGGGATTTTGCACGTTTTCTTTTCTGTCCAGCGCATATCCAGGCATCTTGGGAAGTCAAGCTTCTCCTCGGTGCTTAAGGCAACGCTTTTCGGTATCCCTCTTCCCTTGTGTTCTTGTGGAGTGATACCTGCTGTTGCTTCGCTCAGGAGAAGCGGAGCCAGTCGTGGAGCGACTCTTGCTTTCCTCATCTCCACCCCCACCTCAGGCGCTGACTCCATCCTTGCCACCTACTCGCTTCTTGGGCCCATCTTCGCGTTATACCGTGTGGCCGCTTCCTTTGCCGCCGGGTTGGTTGCCGGTTTGGGTGCCAACATCTTTGACAGACGTGATGAGGTAGAAGATAAGCCAGCCAAGAATCAAACCTGTGTCGTCTGCGGGGAGGACGCGACAGCGAACGGTCACACTCACAACTTCACCACCCGCCTGAGGGCGATGATTGCATATTCGTTTGGTGAGCTTGTTGCAGACATCGGTAAGTGGCTACTTATCGGGATACTTATAGGCGGTGCTATCTCCTACTTTGTTTCTGCAGAACTGATCGGCACCTACCTTCCTTCTCCGGTCCTTCAGATGTTTTTAATGCTTGTTTTAAGCATCCCGCTCTATATCTGCGCTACGGGTTCGCTGCCCATAGCCGCGGCCCTTATCATGAAGGGTATCTCGCCCGGTGCGGCGCTTGTGTTCCTGATCGCGGGTCCGGCCACCAACGCGGTCACGGTCACGGTGGTCTCCAAAACCCTTGGCAGACGCTCGCTTGCGATCTACCTTGCCTCCATCGTCCTTGTCTCGATCGGTATGGGCTTTCTTTTCGATCTCCTTGTCCCTCGCGGTCTGGCCGCTCCATCCAACGGCAGGGTGATCGGGATGTTTGAGTTGCCTGGTATAGTGAAGATCACCTCGGCGGCGCTGGTGCTTGGTTTGATCGGATACCAGTTCGGCCTCAAGATTTTTAGGCGTAGCCGTAATCGCAAGCAAGAGGAAGCCGAATGCGGCTGCGGGGACTCAGCCTGCGACGTTCCTGCACACGAGGATTAGTAACAAATGAAGCGGGCCTTTTGGAGTGCAATGACCATGTCATTGCTGCAACAATACGATTGTTGCACTCCATAAAAAAGCTCCCTGATTTTTGTTTTATTGAGGGAAGGACTGTTCGCTTTTATTTTTCCTTTTCGTTGAGGGAAGAAGTCGCTAATTGTCCACATCCCGCGAGTATGGCTGCGCCTAAGCTCTTGCGTAAGGTGACCGCTGGCAGATCAGGCATGAGCCATTCCCGGAAACGTTTCACGTCCTCATCGCTCGGCACATCGAAGCTGGCGTCAGGATAAGGGTTGAAGGGAATAAGGTTTATCTTGCATGGTATCCCGGCAAGGAGCAGAGTAAGATTTTCCGCGTCCTTGCGGCGGTCGTTTATCCCTGCAAGAAGAACGTACTCGAAGGTCACCCGCTTGCCTTTGATCTCGATATACTCCCTAACAGCAGGGATAAGCTCCTTCAACGGATAACGCTTGGCGATGGGCATGATGCGTTCTCGCGTCTCCTGATCTGCCGCGTTCAGAGACACGGCCAGCTTGAACTGCTCAGGCTCTTCTGCGAAACTCCTGATACCCGGCACTATCCCCACGGTGGATAGTGTAATCTTGCGCGCGCCGATGTTTAAGCCGAAGTCACCGTTAAGTATCCTTGCCGCGTCCAGAGAAGCATCGTAATTTAAGAACGGCTCGCCCATCCCCATGAACACCACGTTGGTTATCCGCTCGGTCTGACCTTTGGCAATCTTTAAGACCTGACCTGCAATCTCGGCAGGCGTGAGGTTTCGTACAAATCCCATATCTGCGGTGCGGCAGAAGCGGCACGCAAAAGAACAGCCCACCTGGGTTGATACACATACCGTGCGTCGGGTTCCATCCTTGAGCCATACGGATTCGATTCGTTCGCCGCCCGCCAGCTCGAAGAGGTGCTTTACCGCACCTTCTTTAGCCGATCCCACCCGGTTCTTGAGCTTGAGACTCGAGATGCGATAGCGCTCGGCCAAGCGCTCGCGCAGAGGCTTGGCGATGTCGGTCATTAGCTCCCAATCCTTTATACCCTTCTGCCATATCCATTTGAATATCTGCCTGGCACGGAAGCTTGGCAGGTCGAGTTTGGCCAACTCCTGGTGTAGTTGATCAAGGGTCAGGTTCTTGATATCTATCTTCACTTCACTATTCCTATTGTTCCTTCAGGTGTAACCTCGGTTATTTTGACATTTACCAACGAACGTACTGGCTTTGAAGTAGGTGGGATTTTAACATCGATATAGTTATCCGTAAGCGCACGGGTAGGGGAGAGCAGGACAGCCTGTCTTACCTTGCCTTGGAAGCGTTTTCGGAACTCGAACGATTTCCTCTCACCCTCTGCTCTGAGAAGTTTCGTTCTTTCGCGCGGGGCCTTTAGTGATTTACTGCTCATATTGGCCATTGGCGTTCCGGGACGGGCCGAGTAGGTGAAGACGTGCAGATGATTCACCGGCAGGCCGCGCACGAACTCAAGGGTGCGAGCAAAACTTTCCTCATCCTCTCCAGGGGTTGAGGTTATTATGTCGGTGCCTATGCACGCGTCAGGCAACATCCTTGCCACTTTATTCATTAATCGAGAGAACTCCTTTGTGCGGTAGGGACGGTTCATCTCTTCAAGTATCCTATCGTCGCCCGACTGCAATGGAATGTGCAGGTGCGGGCAGAATCGTGAACTTGTAGCCAGTACCCCCAGCAGTTCGTCTGAGATCGTGTCAGGCTCAAGCGAGGTCAGGCGGATTCTAGGCACCCCCCTCCCTTCTTGCTCAATCCTTTTAAGAAGCAAGGTTAGACTTTCGCCTCGTTCTTGTCCCCAAAGACCCAGGTTAAGCGCCACCAGCACCACCTCGCCGAAGCCCTCGGAGTGGAGTGCATGGAGTTCCTCAAGAATCGTCTCTTTAGGCTTGGAGCGGACAGGGCCGCGGATCCTTGAAACCACACAGTAGCTGCACCTTCTCTCACACCCCTCGCCTACGCGAAGAAAAGCGCGGTTCCGAGAGATGACGAAGACATCACAGCTATCCTTTCCGTAACGCAGAGGTACGATCAGGTTTTCCTTTTCCTCATATCCTATGATCCGGGTTACACCAGGAAGAGCGGCCATCCGTTCGGGTATCCGTGTGGCACCGCAGCCGGTGACCTTTATCTTTGCATCCGGGTATCTGCGATGGAGACGGCGGATAAGAGCCACAGAACTCCTGTCCGCCCGTCCTGTTACAGTACACGTAGTCACGAGACAGACTTTGACACTGGCCTCCTGCCGTGCATCTTCTGCGAGCTCGTATCCATTTTGCACAAACCAGGCTTTCCAGAGGTCGGCCTCGGCCTGATTGAGCTTGCAGCCTGTGGCGGCCACCAATACCTTAGGTCCAGGCACGATTGATCCTCAGAATCCGGGGATCTAATAACTTCAGGCAAGTAAGGATGATTCCTTACTTGCCCCCTGTCTCTTCCTTCTTCTTTCTGGTGCGCTTCTTTGGTTTTTTCTCAGCCTTCTTGGCTTCGGCGTCGACGTCCGGTTCGGCTTTCGCCTCACCGTCGGCTTTCACCTCACCGTCGGCTTTCGCCTCAGCGTGGGGTTCTTCCTTTTTCGCGGTCTTCTTCCTGGTAGTTTTCTTCGGTTCGGCTTTCGCCTCAGCGTCAGGTTTCTTCCTGCGAGCAGTGGTTTTCTTTTTTGTTTTTTCTTTGGTTGGGACCTCTGATTTGTCCTTGGCAGCTTCTTTGACTTTGGTCTCTGGTTCTTTCTTCTTGGTTTTTTCGGCGGCTTTGGTAGTTTGCTTTGTTTCCTCTGTGCTCTCAGCCGCTTCTTCCAGGGTGCTTAGGGCATCGGCAAGATGGTCCTTAAGTGAGAAGCCTTTGGGGGCTTTGATGGATTCGGCGTGACGACGTTCCTTTGCCTCGGTCTTCTTGTAGTAGTCGCGTTCAGAAAGGATCACCCTGCGGCCCTTGAGGTCGATTCGACGTATGATTAGCTGGAGCTCCTCGCCCAGCCTGTAGTGGTCTTTGATCTTCTTTATCTTGCGCTTACGAAGCTGCTGTTGAGGAACGAAGCCCTCGATCTCCTCGGTAAGCGCAACCACTACGCCGGAAGAGGGCATGTCTATGATCTTGCCCAACACATGAGCACCCTCTTTGTGTTCCTTGGACCAGCTGTAGAATGGGTCTTCCTGGGTCTGCTTGATGCCGAGGGTTATCCTGCGGCTCTCCTTGTCCACATCCAGGATGATGGTTTCGACCCGCTCTCCCTTCTTAAGGATCTCGCGGGGATGCTTGATGCGTTTGGTCCAGGAAAGATCGACGTTGCGCACAAGGCCCTCGATCCCTTCCTGGATCTCAACGAATGCCCCAAAGTTCTTGAGTGAGGTTACAGTTCCTTCCAGGCGCTGACCGATATGGTAGCGTTCGTCTATCATCGACCATGGGTCGGGCGTAGTCTGTTTGAGACCTAAAGAGATACGTCTGTTATCCTTGTCCATTGATAAAACGATTGTTTCTACTTCATGGCCGATCTGCAGTATCTGAGCCGGGTGACTTACCGTGCGGGTCCATGACATCTCGCTGATGTGGATAAGGCCTTCTATGCCTTTCTCCAGCTCAACGAAAGCACCGTAGTCGGTGAAGCTCGTGACTGTCCCCTTGACGCGAGAACCTATGGAGTAGCGCTTGTCAACGTTATCCCATGGATGCGGGGTAAGCTGCTTTAGACCTACGGTTACCCTGCCTGTCTCCTCGTTCTTAGTGAGAACCTTAACCTTGATCTTCTCTCCAACCTTCAGGACTTCAGCAGGATGCACAATCTTCTTCCAGCTGATGTCTGAGATGTGCAGAAGTGCATCAAGGCCACCCAGATCGATGAAGGCGCCGAAGTCCACGATGTTCTTCACTATCCCTTCAACCACCTCATCCACGTTAAGCCTGTCAAGGGCCTCCTTGTGGAGTCTGGCGAGTTCTTCCTCGAGAAGCATCCGGCGCGAGACAACGATGTTGCGCTTGTTCCAGTTGACCTTGATTATCTTAACCTCGATCTCCTTACCGATGTAGGCGTCGAAGTCGGTTACCGAGCGAATGTCAACCTGGGAGCCGGGCAGGAATGCGTCGAGGCCGAAAACCTCCACCTGCAGACCGCCCTTAACCTTCTTGCGCACCAGGGCAGGACAGGATTCCTCGGCCTCCAGCTTGCGCTTTATGGTATCCCAGGCCATCTGGAAGTCGGCCTTCTTCTTGGAGATCACAGGGAGCCCTTCGCGGTTCTCAAGTGACTCCACGAACACCATCACATCGTCGCCTACCTTGATCTCCTCAGGCTCGTTAAACTCGGTGATGGAAAGCACCCCTTCAGACTTCCAACCCAGGTCAATAAGCACTGAGTTGCCCTCAACCCGGGCTATCTTCCCCGTGACTATCTCGCCTACATGCAAGCTCGATAGCGACTCGGAGATTAGTTTTTCGAGTTCTTCGCTTGTTGGATCTTTGACTACGTTTTCTGTCATTAGGTTTTTCCTCCTAGTCTAGAGATTCACCTGGATATCCCAATCTGCCTTTTTGCGCGCAGAAAGGGTTTGGTTTTCAGTGTTTACAGGTTTAAGTGGAGCTTTGCTCGCTGCTTGACCGATTCTCTTCGAGTTCACCCTGCCGTGAGCGATGTCCGCCAGGCGGTGCACCTCGCGTTCGATGCGAAGGGTGAACTCCTCGTAAGCTTCCTTGTCCTTGGATGGGCCCTCAGGGTAGATAGGCTCTGCGAAGAAAACCTCCACCATTGAACGTCTGGTGAGCCAGTCCAGCCAGGGACGATGGGTGTTCTTTATGTATGCCGGAACCACCGGGATTTTGTAGCGCAGTGCAAGCATCCCTACTCCTGACTTGAACGGCAGGAACGTTCCATTAAGGCTGCGTGTGCCTTCAGGGAAAAGGATTATTGCTTGTTTTTTCTTGATGAGTCTGTATGCTTCCTTAAACAGGTGCATGTCGAAAGCCTTGCCGCGTTTGATAGGGATGGCGTTGAAGTAGGCGATAAGCCAGCGGAAGAACCTGGACTGGGCAAACAACTCCTCCTTGGCCAGAAAAAAACACTCGCGTCCGGCTGCGTGACCCACGAGTGGGGGATCAATGAAGTTCATGTGGTTGGAGGCGATGAGCACTGCTCCTTTCCGTGGAACGTAGGAGCGTCCATGCACCCGTACTCCAAACAGGAATCGTAAAGTGGGACCGACTATCGACCATCCAATCATCCAGCGCAACCTCATCACCCTTCTCCCATTCTTGTCATTACCTCTTCGTAGATAATATCTACTTGCTGGTCTATGGTGAGGTTGGTGGTCTCCACGTAGAATGCATCCGGTGTGTGAAGAAGCGGGCTTATCTTGCGATGGGAGTCTGTATCGTCTCGCTTTGCCAGGTTTGCTTTCACCTCTTCGATATCGCGGGAGATACCCCTTTCTTCCAGTTCTTTCTGACGGCGGCTGGCGCGCTCAACAAGATCACAGCTCATGAAGACCTTGAGGGCTGCGTCAGGGAAGACCACCGAGCCGATGTCCCTGCCCTCGCAGACCAGTTTGCGGTTGCGTCCTAACTGGCGCTGTTTGGCCACAAGGAACGCGCGCACCAACGCCCGTTCGGCAACAGGGGAGACCCAGCGATCTACCTCGTGGGAGCGAAGTTCATCTGAAAGACGCTTGCCGTTAAGGTAGACGTAAAGCTTGTAGTTGCGTATCTTAAATTCAAGCGGGGCATCCAGGAGGGCCTTTTGAAGAAGCCTGTCCGAGGCCTCGAGGGCGTCTTCTTGCAATAATAAATAGGTAACCGCACGATACATCGCGCCGGTATCCAGATAGACAACTCCCAGCTTTTTTGCGAGAAGTCTGGCGGTTGTGCTTTTGCCTGAAGAGGCGGTTCCGTCAATGGCTACAACACACTTCAAGTCAAGTAGTTCCTCCTTTTTTTAATCTTTACTGTCGACGGGTTTTTGCCCGTGCAGTTTACAATTATAGGCGATTTATGATACCTCGTCAAGCCCCGACCAGGAGATTCCGTGAAGAAGTACAGTCCGGCGAAGTGCCACCGTCTGGCGGAGGATTGACGCGGACGCCGCTTCGCGTAAGGAGGGGGTGATTGTGAGCTTTCATCCTCCCCCTGCCCGACAGGGGCACACTGTTCCATCAAGGGCGGGGAAACACCCCGTCATTGCGAGCGGCTGGAAGCCGCGAAGCAATCTCATATCTGGCAGGGTTCGAGGATTTGCCTCTAAGTGTCGGTCACCCAAGGGGGATGTAGAACAGGCTGGAAGCCTGTTCTTTAATATTTGCTCAGCCTGGAGAGGCTGAGCCACATTATCTTTTGCGATCTTTTGTCCCTTCGGGACAAAAGGAGCATTATTTTACCAGCAGTATCTTCTGCGTCTGCGCGAACTCTCCGGCCTGGAGGCGACAGAAGTATATACCGCCGCTAAGGGGGTTGCCCGCATCGTCATTTCCGTCCCAGCGAACAGAGTAGTTACCAGCCACTCTGAGGCCTTCTGCAAGGGTCTTGACCGGCCGGCCTGAGGTGTCAAATATCACGAGCTTTGTTCGCGATTTCTGAGGTATGACATACCGGATGATGCTCGTTTCACTGAATGGGTTTGGAGAGATCGACTCCAATCCGAAAGATGTAGATTCAGGAGTGCTTTCTTCTCCCACTCCAGGCTCAGGTAGCACCTCACGGTCATACACGGAGATATCTGCCGAATCCATGGTGCACGGCAGCCCTGCTGATTCTCTAAGGTAGGTTGTCCATCTTGAAAGATGGTTGTTGTAAAGGCTTCCCTGGCGGTCGGGATCGGTTTCATTCGGGTCCTTGGCAACCGGGGTAAGGATGAACTTGGCCGCATACCATGAGGAGGCAACCGGGTCGGTGGAGGCGAGTAGCATCTTTGTGTTGGTAAGATAGTTGAGATTGTTGGGGCCTTCGCCCGAGGTCCAGGTGGCGTCCACTATGGTCAAACGGGGCCAGGTAACCGCCATCACTCGCGCCACCAGAGCGTAATCACTGAAGAAGTAATTGTAATGCATGGCGTTGGAACCGCCGTAGCGCTGCTGTGCGTAGGCGGTGGTAAGCACCCCTATCCAGTTCTTAACACCGATGGTTGAACCGGCCAGGAAATGAGCCTTGAGCACCGGGAAGTCGATTATACAGAGCCGCTCCGCGTCATAGGACTCTAGATCAGGATCCCAGATGCCGTACCGTAAGGAGATGTAGTAGTTTCCGGAAGGGGAGCGGAACTTGGGGTAGGTGATCTTTGTCTCGGCTTCGTAGACGTATCCGTCGTTGTAGTCGCCTTCAGAATATTCTGAGGCCACATCGTTCCAGATGTATTTCCAGTCAAGGGTATCAACCGGATAACCCTTGGCCTTGAAGGTCGCAACGACATCCACTATTGATTGTTCCGGATCGTCGCCGTTGTTGTCTTGATCGTTGATGCCGGTGCCGATATCCTGCGTATTATCACATACAAGAATCTCACCACTGAACCCGTCGGGATGATTGAGTATCTGCCAGATGAGGCCTTTGATCCGATCGGAGTTGGTACCGTTCTGTGCGTTCCACTGGAAGTTGGCCTTGATGATTACTACATTGTCCGCGCCAACGATGCCGTTAGGGTGTTCGGTGGTCCGGTGCAGGAAGATATCTTTGGCGGCAAGCATCGCCAGAAGGGTGTCTACTGCCGGGTCTTTCAAGTAGGGGTCTGGAACGGATGCGTCGCCTGGGGCCAGTGAGCCGGACGTGGATGGGATGGAATCCATCACGAAGACGGTTGAGACCGGGTCTGAGATCTCCCAGGTGGGCAGTGATGAGGGTGCCTCCTTGGCCCCGGCAAGGCCGGGTGACGCTCCCAAGAACATGACTCCTACCAGCAAGATGGACACTGCAGAAAGCTTTGCAAATCTCTTTAAAAACAAGCCCCCGCCTAAAACCGCAATCACTGCCAGAAACCAAGTTGAAGCAAGGGGAAACGCCATCTGCTGGCAGGGGTAGGTCAGCCGCTTGGGATTCGTTCCGCTTCTGAGCAGGACCCAGAGAAACGCAAAGAACCCGGCTGTCCAGAACCACCAGTGCCGATTTTTGAACCCCTTTTTGCCTGAATCCATAATTAGCTCCTAACGATTGGTCTATAACAGATATATTCTAGCTTACTTTGCCTTCCCGTCAAGGGTCAAGGGAGGGGTGTTTAGTTATTGCAAGTACCTGACCAGGGCGCAGGCGGGGTATTCTCATGATTACTCCGAGCTGATGCTATTACCTTAAGGGAACAACACCCGTAACACACCTACCTCCCCCTTGATGGGGGAGAATAAAGGAGGTGGTGATTGTGGGCTTTCACCCTCTCTCTACCCCCTCCCATCAAGGAGTTTGTCGGAAAAGCGGTTTTCTGACAATTGCTTCGTATCGTCTATTCTGATCACCATCCGTTCACGATCTCTAACGCACGTAGTGCGAAGCTTTAGCTTCGCTGCGAGACTAAAGTCTCGCTCTACATGCTCATATCCTCAATTGAGGGTGATCAAAGGCCGTCTCAGATCAACGCGCGTCATTTATATGAGATCGCCGCGTCGCCTTGTGCCCCCTTCGGGTGCTTCGCTCCTCGCGATGACTGATAGGATTACAAGTTCCCTTTACGGATCTCTTTTCTCACAAAGGCGTTGAATGAGGAGCAGGCCTCGGCGTCCCGCTTCAGCCCTTCCGGATCTTGCTGCGCTCTTCTGCTCATGTAGGCATTAACCCTCTGGCGAAGTTCGTCGGGCAGTGGGCGGTCGTTTCCTCTACCATACCTGCTATCGGCTGGGTCGCCGAACATCGGGCGAACCTTGCAAATCCTCTCGTTTGCCTCCGCGGCACTCAGCCCTTCCTCTTTCGTAAACCTAAGGAAAAGTGCGTATACAAAGACCTCATCCACCTTTGACATCATCCTGCGCTCAAGATCGTGCATGTTCCACCACCACCGGATGTTCTGGTCCCGAACACCCTCTGCCCTCTTCTTGGCCAGTACGGTTTTGACTTTTTTATCTGTGGATTCTTTTTCTAAAAGCATATCGCCCAGGTTAGGCGGCAGGTTCATGGTGTCTTCCTTCCTTGCTTCTTCGGTTACCTTTGTGAACAGGTCTTTGAAGGTTCGCTTCGCCTTTGCCATGGACATTCCCATCATCTTCTGGAATATGGGCAGGTATTGATTCCTCAGATGTTTCTGGAGCGTGGATGTTTTTGCCATGTCCGTCTCCTTGGATACTAACCTACACCTGATCGGGGTCTTGTCAACGTGCCACTTGTTCTTCGAGTTGACATTCTCATCCTCACTGTTATAGTTACGTTATGGCTGATGCTGTTGCTACTAAGGAGTTAAGTACTGAGGAGATGACTCTTGAGATCAGACAGCTGGCTCGTGAACGACAGGCGCTTATCCTGGTTCATAACTATCAACTGCCGGAGATCCAGGACCTTGCCGATTATCTCGGCGATTCGCTTGATCTGGCCCGGCGTTCTGCCGAGGCCACGCATCCGGTAATATTATTCTGCGGTGTGCGTTTCATGGCCGAGACCGCCAAGATCCTTGCCCCGGACAAGATGGTTCTTCTGCCCCGCCCAGATGCGGGCTGCCCCATGGCCGACATGGCCGATGTTGAAGGTCTGCGCAACCTGAAGGCCGAACATCCGAATGCCAAGGTGGTTGCTTACGTCAACACCAACGCTGACATCAAGGCTGAGGTCGACGTCTGCTGCACCTCTGCCAACGCGGTAAAGGTGGTCGAAGGGGTGGATGCCGAAGAGATCATCTTCGTCCCTGACTGCAACCTTGCATCCTACGTCCAGCGTTTCACAAAGAAGAAGATAATCCCCTGGGCAGGATTCTGTCCGATTCACCGGCGGTTCACCGTGGAGGAGGTCAAAGCCGTGCGCGAGCGCTATCCTGACGCACTTATCATGGTCCATCCTGAATGCGATCCTGAGGTTATTGATCTGATTGATGAGGTTACCTCAACCAACGGAATGGTGAGACTTGCGCAATCATCCGATCGCAAACGCTTCATCGTGGGAACCGAGGAGGGGCTTATCTACCGTCTCAAGAAGGAGAACCCTGCCAAGGAGTTCTACTCGCTCGGCGCGCCCAAGGTCTGCGAGAACATGAAGAAGATAAGGCTTAAGCACGTTCTGGAGGCGCTAAAGAAGGATCAGTACCAGATCCAGGTTGACCCTTCCATCGCTTTCCGGGCACAAAAAGCACTGGATGAGATGCTGAGATACGTATGAGGTTCCACGAAGTTACCCTGTAAATTTCAAAATGCACCGAAGGACGACGGTTACGGAGTAAATATCAAATTGAAGATGCAGAGGGTTGAATATTGATAAAGAAAAACCTTCCAACAATCACAGCACTTGGAGGTCAACTGTTTACCGTCAAACAGTCAAGACAAATTTGCAATTTGAATTGAGCGACACCCTCATGTACATGGGCAGGTGAGGCTGTTCCACATCTTTCCATCACCCCCCGGCACCTTTGATGCCACGCCCCGGCATCTTTGACGCCACACCCTCTACCCTGACAACCATCCCTTGACCCACAGCCCCCCCTTGACAGTCAAGCATAAATGGTGTAAAATTCCTGACATAAGTTGATTTAAGGTAAAGAAGGAGGACCGTAATGAAGAAGAGTGCAATTGGTGCACTACTTGCGATTGTGTTCGTGGGTTTGACTGTCACTGGATGCGACGCCCTGAGGCGAACCGTTGAAATCCCCGATCTGACCAAATCTACCGTTGAGAACGCGAAGGTCTCCACTGAGAAGAGAGGGCTTTTGATCTATGTGGTGGACGAGATTGAGTCTGACGAGGTAGAGAAAGGGCTTATAGCCAAGCAGGAGCCTCTTCCCCTTTCTGAGGTCAAACGGGGTTCCTCTGTAAAGGTCTGGATCTCCAAGGGCTTAGTCAGGGTTGAAGTTCCTGCCATTGAGAATGTTGCTGTGAGTGCGGCACGCGCTAAGCTGAGCAAGCTGGGACTTGATGTTGACGTGGAGGAGGTATACTCCGAAGAGATCGCCAAGGACTTTGTGGTATCATCGGATCCTTCCCCAGGCATGATGGTCCAGAAAGGCACCACCGTGAATTTAAAGGTAAGTATGGGTCCTGAACCGCCCAAGACAGCGGTGGTTCCCAAAGTGATTCGCATGGGCAAGAGCTCGGCGAAGAAGAAGATCGAGGATGCAGGCCTGGAGGCGAAGTTCGTCTACAGGGTAAGTACCGAGTACTACGAGGGCACCCTTTACTATCAAACACCCAAGGCGGGCAGCGTGGTTCCCATCGGCTCGACCGTGACCGCCTACATCGCTACCGTTCTGGATTAGAGAGGACAAAAGATATCAAGGGGCCGGCTAAACCGGCCTCTTTTTTTTACCCCCAAACGCTTGCGAAGCAAGCGCTTGGGGACCCCTTTTAAGAAGGATGTAGGTTCGTCCCTCGCCGCAAGGGAGCACCAGACTCTCCATCCGCGACTTCAGCCCGTAGCGCTCGATCAGCAAGTCCGCCTCATCCAGCTCAGCCCTGCCTCCAGGTCCCTTGTAGAAGAGAACTCCACCCTTCTCTTTAAGATGATTTATTACTACGGGTAAGACCTCAATAATCGTTCCTATTGCTCTGACGGTGATAAGATCAAAACGCTTTTCTAGATTCTCGCCTCGATCAGGGAATAGCTCTAGATTGGCTGGTTGGAGTTCTCCTATCACCCGCAAGAGGAATGCGGCCTTCTTTTGACGCGATTCCACTAAGGTGACGTGAATATCAGGCCGGGCTACAGCCAGAGGGATGCCAGGCAGTCCAGCACCTGATCCCCAATCCGCTACCTTTGCTTTCCGAGGTATAAGATCTAATGGAACAAGTGAATCTGCGAAGTGCAGCTCCTCAAGACGAGAAAGATCTCCTCGAGAGACCAGATTGATGCTTTTGGAAGCATCAAGGATCAGCTCTTTGTATCGCTTGAGCTTATCCTGTTGATCCGCTAAGAGCATGATTCCTTTGCTTGTGAGGAACTTCTCAAGTTGCTGGTTCATACATTGTCCTTAAAGTTCAGGTCTCACGTAGCGTCGGAAGAAACGCTTCAGTGTTACGGGTGTTATTTCCTTGTGAGCGGAGCGCAAGCTCCGAGTAATTATGAGAATGCCCCGAAGGGGTACGGGTGTTATGTCCTTGATTAAGGGGCGTTAGTCCCAGGAAGTTATGGAGATGCCCCGCAGGGGTACGGGTGTTGCGGGTATTGCGGGTATTGTGGGTGTTATGGGTATTGTGGGTATTGTGGGTGTTATGGGTGTTACGGGTCACACGTCGCGGTCAAGGTAGGTGTCGTGTTCCAGGTAGGGATGGTACTCGCTCCACCGCTCGCCCGCATTGCTGCGAGCCGCAACCTCCTCATACATTGCACGCTTGGCATCGAGGTTGTCAAGTTGATGCAGAATCTCTGCTTCCAGGAAGAGAGGTCTGCGGGGCGAGCCGTACTCCATAAACCCGTGATGACTGATAACCATGTGTAAGAGCTTCCATGCAAGCTTTTCATGGAAGCGAGGGATGCGTTCTATCTCGCGTTCGATCATCCTTGTTCCTATCACGATGTGCCCTAAGAGTTTGCCCTCGTCTGTATTATCTATGGTGCGCGTATATTCGTACTCCCGTATCTTGCCTATGTCGTGCAGGAGTACCCCTGCGAGAAGCAAATCCTTGTCCAGATCCGAATTCAGTTCACAGAGCGCTTCGGCTGCGGTAAGCATGTCGTATGTATGGACGCACAACCCACCGAGATATGCGTGGTGAGCGCGCACCCCTGCCGGGGCGAGTTTGAACTGCCGCTCGAACGTAGAGTTGTTGTAGAAGGCGGTTAGAAGTGCTGAAAGTGGAGTACGCAGTTGATTTGCGGTCTCACGGAGCTTATGATAACAGCCTTCAACGTCTCTCGTTGTTTTTGGCAGGAAATCTGTGTAGTCTACCTCTGCTTCCTTTATCTGCCTGATTCCATCTATCTTCAGGTTAAGACGTCCGTTGTACTCTGAGAGATGGCCTCGCACACAGGCAAAGATGCCTTTGGGAAGATTGCTTGAAGGTGTAGGATCGAAGAGGATGGACTTGAGAATGCCGGTTCGGTCGCGTAGCTGGAAGATTAAGAAATTCTTGCCCTCGCGTGTCTTCCGGGTCTCCTTGTCGGCTAGGTAGAAGACATCATCTACATCGTCGCCGGAGCGTAAGTTCTCTATGAACTGTCTCTTCATCAGAACCGGTATGAGAGGGAGATGCGGTGGAAGAATCCCAGGTCAAGCCCCGGGGTGATCGCGTAGTCAACCGATACCCCTGCCAGATCGTGTATTCCCAGACCCAACGAGAATCCGGCCAGGATGTCAGCACCTTCCCCTGTCTTCCATGCCGAGCCCTGGGTTGAGTATCCTCCCCTTAGAGCCAGGATGTCAACAGGGAGGAACTCGATCCCTGCCCGAACGATTAGCGGCGCATCAAAGGGTTTGGAGACATCAAGACCCAGAAGAAGATTCTTCACCCCTGCGTAGCTTACACCGCCTCCGATGCCCAAGGGCATCCCGGAGCGCTCTTCCACGAAAGGTGTTATCTCGTATGCAGCGTTCTGCAATGCAACGCCTATAGCTAGGCCGGGCAGAAGATCAGTATACATCAGTCCAACATCAGCAGCGGCTCCTATCTGGGTGTTTGAGTCGGCCACAGCAAGATGGATTTTCAGGTTCGCTCCCGCACTTAGATTTTCGATTATCCCGTAGGCGAGGGTTCCGCCCAGGTTGATCACATGATAACCGAAACTGCCGAGATCCTCGTTGGTTGGCGAAGTCTTTGTCATGGTTCCCGAGTTGAGATAGAAGGCTCCGGCTGAATAACGTAGTTGGCCAGAGGACTGGGGCTTAAAGATGATTGAACCGATGTGTATTCCAGCAGGATAGGGGAGATAGTTGGCAGCAAGGATCATATTTTCGCTTGAGGATAATCCTGCCGGGTTGGCGAAGAACGCCTGAGGATTGTCCGCTACCCCCAGTGAGACACCGCCCATTCCCTGGCTTCTGGCATCGGGCTGGATGCGCAGGTGGTTGAGTCCGGTCTGGCCCGTCTCTAAGGCCATCACAGCTCCAGCGATGAAAAGGATTAATGCTATTGTGCGTTTCATCATCTGAGTTTAACGCGAAGTAGACTGATGTCAACCCGTAACGGACCTCAGGAATTTATCCGCAGATTGAAACTCGTTTCACACGTTTCCTTTCGGAACGCAGATTGAAAATCAAATTCATATCTGCGTCGTCTGCGAAACCTGAGGATTATTTTATCCCGGTGCTCTATACAACGAAATTAAGAAGCCTATCAGGGACGAAAATTATCTTGCGCGGTTCTGCGACAAGGTACTTTTTCACTACGTCATCTGCACGAGCCATTGCTATAATTTCATCTTTAGAAGTGCCCTTGTGTACTGCTATTACTGTCCTTACTTTACCATTTACTTGAATCGGGATCTCCACGACCTTTTCAATTACTGCTTCCTTATCGAATTCGGGCCATTGTGATTCGAAGATACTTTCATTGTTCCCAAGAGCCTCCCAAAGCTCTTCTGCGATGAACGGGGCAAAGGGAGCTAATATCTGCACGAACTTCGTTACCGCATATCTCACAACTGCATTTGGTTCGAGAGGAAGCATCGAAAAGCGATTCATGAATTCCATCATTCTTGCTACTGCGGTATTGTAGCTCATTCTCCCAATGTCTTCGCTGACTTGCTTGACAGTGCGTTCTATGGCAACGTATAGTTCATCATCAGGCCATTCAAGCGTCGAGCGGTCAAAAAACTCAGGTTGAATTGTGGTAGACTTAGTGATTTCTGAGTATACACGTTCAAGGAACCGTGTCGATCCTTTAAGCCCCTTCTCCGACCAAAGAACCTCACGTCCTGGCGGGGCGAAGAAGAGCATGGCTACCCGCGCGGCATCAACGCCGATGCGGTCTATAAGTTCTCGAGGCGAGACCGCGTTGCCCTTGGACTTGCTCATCACGTCACCGTTCTCGTCCAGCACCATCCCGTGATTGAAGAGCTTTATGACCGGTTCCTGGACCGGGCAGATCCCTAAGTCGTATAAAAACATGGTTATGAACCGGAAGTAGATCAGGTGTCCGGTGGCGTGCTCGTCGCCACCAATGTAAAGGTCTATGGGCAGCCACTTTTCTGCCTCAGCCTTGCTAAATATCTCCTTGTCATTCTTTGGATCCACATACCTCAAGTGGTACCAGGCCGAGTCAACAAAGGTATCCATGGTGTCGGTATCACGCTTTGCATTACCTCCGCACTTGGGGCAGGAGACGTTTATGAACTCGGGCACCGACTCAAGGGGCGAGCGGGCCTTGGGAACGAAGTTGATCTTTGACTCATCAGGCAGGAGCGCGGGCAGCTCTTCGGCGGGCACCGGCACCATACCGCATTTCGGGCAGTGAATCATGGGTATGGGCGCACCCCAGTAGCGCTGTCTGGAGATGAGCCAGTCGCGGAGACGATAGGAGACCGCAGGCTTGCCGAAGCCCTCCTCAGCCGCATACTCCGCAACCTTCCTTATTCCTTCCACCGAGCTGATGCCGTCGAACGGTCCTGATGAAACCATCACACCCGGCTCAACGTAGGCGGCCTCCATCTCGGAAAGCACGAGCTTGGAATCCGGCGGTTGAATAACTATCTTGATCGGTATGCCGTAGCGCTTTGCGAACTCGAAATCGCGCTGATCATGTGCAGGTACGGCCATCACCATGCCTGTTCCGTATGAAGCCAGCACGTAGTCGGCCACCCATAGCTGCACGTCCTCGTTATTGAACGGGTTACGAACTCTCAAGCCGGTATCCACCCCGTCCTTCTCCCTGTTCTCGGCCAGGCGCTCGATCTCAGATTTCAAAAGGGCGGCATCCCGGTACGCCTTCACCTTGTCCTTGTTCGGCATCCTATCGAGGAGCTTGGAGACCAGCTTGTGCTCGGGTGCAATGGCCATGAAAGTGACCCCGTAGACGGTGTCCGGTCTGGTCGTGAATATCGGCAACTTGATCTGGGGGTTATCCTTCAACTCAAATATCAACTCGGCACCATCGCTGCGGCCTATCCAGTTGCGCTGCATGATCTTTATAGGTTCTGGCCAGTCTTTAAGTTTGTCCAGGTTATCAAGCAGCCTCTGGGCGTAATCCGTGATCTTGAAGTACCACTGCACCAGTTCCTTCTTTTCGACCTGAGCCTGGCAGCGCCAGCATTTGCCACCGATCACCTGTTCGTTGGCCAGCACCGTATTGCAGGCGGGGCACCAGTTTACTAAGCCAGTGTCCCGATACGCCAGCCCCTTTTCATAGAGCTTGATGAACAGCCACTGGGTCCAGCGGTAATAGCGAGGATCGCAGGTTCGCACCTCCCTTGACCAATCGTAGCTTAAGCCGAGGGCTTTTATAGTCTCAGTGGCAGTATCAATGTTAGTCTCTGTCCATTTCCGTGGCGATCCCCCACGCTTTATGGCCGCTTCTTCGGCAGGCAGACCGAACGCGTCGAACCCGAAGGGATGAAGCAGCTGGTATCCATGCATGCGCTTGTAACGCCACATAAAGTCGCCGATGATATAATTTCTAAAGTGGCCGATGTGGATGTCGCCAGAGGTGTAAAGGAACATCTCCAGCTGATAGAACTTGCGTTCAGGATCTACCGGTGTGTCGTACAACTTCCATTCCTGCCAGCGCTTAAGCCACTTGGCTTCAATCTCCTTATAAGAATACTTCATCAAACTCCTCAACGCTTGTAGGTGCCAGATTTCCAATAACTACCTGCTCGAGCATCGCCTCTGCATCGCGGCCAGTGGTACGGACAGCCAAGTCAACCTCAGCCAGACGCATAAGAAACCGATGCAATCTTTCGGCGGGCCACCTTCGAGCCCTTTCCGGATACTCCTTCGAAAGCAGCCACCTACGCGAACCCAATCTCAACTCTTTCGCCATCTCTTCAGACGGAACCCTTCCCTTGAGTTCATGATATTTCAGCAGCGCAAATGCCTCCCTGGAAAGAGCACGAATAATCTGAAGCATGCCTTCCCTTGAATCGAAACGCAAAACACGATGCAATTCCCTTGATGCCCTGTCCCGATCTCTGGCAAATACCGCCCTAACACAATCATAAACCCCCTTCTCAAATGAATCGTGCAGGAGATCTTCTACGTCCTTAAGACCAACCCTATCCCCTTCACCGCGGTACAGATCAATCTTCGTAAGCATCTGTGCCAGCGCCATCAGGTTGCCTGCAGAAAGATCGATCATGAAATCCACGGTTCTATCGTCAAGCGAGAATCCCTTGGACGAGGCCTGGGTTTTCAGCCACGATGTCAATTCACTGGGCTTGGGTGAGACTAGATGACATACCGTGATCTTTTGTCCTTTAGCCCATTTGAGAAGGTTATCAGTTGCTTTCAGTTCCTTTTCGGCCATCATAACCACGACCCGTAACACATCCCGTAACACCTCGCGTACCTTTGCCGGGTGGGAGGCTACCCGCTCCAGCGCCTGGAGCTGATCTTTCTTGAGCTTGTGCGCCGAACGCAGCACCGTGACCTTTGTTTCCCCTCCGAACGAGAGGGTCCCAGCCGACGCCAGTAGCTGGGCCGGATCAAGCAATGCGGCATCCACTACTTCGTAGCCCCAACTTCCTGCTCCGCCGTAATTTGCACGAAGGGCTGTCAGAATCTCTTCGTGAAAGAACGCCTCTTCGCCGTAGCAAAGTAATGCCGCGGGTAAATCCCGCGCCTTGATGCGTTTTGCTAGTTCTTTCCTTGTGATGTGCATCTATAATAATATTTAGTTAGACCACTTATGTCAACCGCACCCCTAATCTGCTTACGGAACTCTGGTTCCGCAAGATCTGATGGAGTAGCCTACTTTCCTTAGTGCAGCACCACTACTTTGGTTGGGGTGGAGCAATACAGCGCAGACACTCCTGTCTCTTTTTTGGATCCGAACAGACTTTTGAACAGACAAGAGTGCTTCGGCAAGGGCATGGGCGGCCTATCTCCACTTGTATCCCTCCGGGGCACAAGCATGACTTCAATCCCACGAATACAATCATCTCGATGGGAACTTCATCAACTTCCCTGTCTTCCTGCTTGACGATCTCAACCTCTTTCTACCAGATAACGATGTATTGACCATGGATATTTCTGTAGTGTCCTCTCCGATCTTTTCTCCGAAGGAGAAAAGGAGGACTAAGGTGGTTGACTTGTGGGGCTTGTGTCTTATAATCATACCAATGGGGTGGACTTTTTTATTAATGACCCTTGTAGGACAGATCGTGGGGGACACGGCCTTCTCGTTGGAAGGTGTTGCCTCTATCTCGGGGGCTCTTTCCTACAACTATGTTGATCCTTACCTGTATCTTTTGAACTATGATTACAAGAACCCAGCATCTGCTTCGTGTATGCGCGGCGCGGTTACCAATCCTGCTGCACTTGCCTTGGTGAAAACCGCCGCAGGAGGCCTTGCAGCAGGCTTCGGCCGGACTGGCGGGGTGGAACTTACCCTGAGTTCCGAGATACCCTACGTGGGCGAGGTGAAGGTGCCCATCTCCTTCTACGCTGAGGAGGCAAGCGGGGTATACTTCGGCGGCGGTGCGGCAAGGATGGGTGAGGTAGTTGTGGGGTTTGCGTACGTAGAAGGAGACCGCTTCAATGGGGATATTTTTGCACGTGCAGATGTTGCCTTCAGCGCCACCTACTCGTTGCGCGACACCCTTACAGAGGCCGATCTTCCCGGCCAGGAAGAGGGAACTACTATCCCTATACTCATAGACCTGAAGGGAGAGGGGGGTGGATCGATGGCTATTGAGGGCAGAGCCCGACTCAAGGCAACGCCCTTCTATCTTATCCTTGCCACCGAAGATAGGGGGATAAACTACGGGGTTGCTTTTCGTTGGAGCACCTTCGACGGCTGGATTGACTATACTGACACCCTTACCCCTGTGTTGAAGCCAACCGGTGCTATGGTTTACTCCGAATCTGATGAATGGGACGTCGGGGTGTCTATTTCAGCGGTGGTTGAAGGGGGCGAGATATACTCCAACAAATACTCTGCTATCCTCGTTGGGAATCAGCTGGGAGCAGCTTTCGGAATGCAGAAGCCGAGCGATCTAATTAGTTGGGGGTTTTCAGTGGAGCAGGATCTAGGCGCGAACATACTGCGCACAAGGATCGGGGGAAGCAGGAGAGGAGGGCTGCCTCGGGTTGTCGAGCTTAATACTGAGAACCTCGAGGTGGACGCTGATGCAAGGATTCTTAAAGGTGAGATGACCGTTGTGCTGGGCTATGATGATCTTCAGGTGAGTGAGGTGGAGAGTAGGGAGTTGCTTACCCTGCCCCCGCGGACCTCTTTCCGTGGAGGGATTCAAGTAACACCTGGGGATTGGATCATAGATGCGAGTTTTACCGCGTCAAGAACATGGGGGCGCGGAACTAGTGAGGTGTTCTTCGGGACAGGTTTCGGTTATAACTGGAAGGTACCTATCCGCTTCAGTCAGGCTCTCTTCTACCGCGTGACGAAGATAGAAGAGATGCCTATCTACTCGATCCCCGGACTCTTCTTCGGGGTCTCCACCACGCTTGAATGGAAAGGTCTGGGGCTTGATCTTTCAATTCGTGCGAACACAACAACCGCGTTCTTTGGTGAGTACGCCGCGGCGATCGATCCGGACGTGCCGGATCTGGGTATCATAAACTACCTGAGCGCAGGAGCGGGCTTGAGCTATGGCTTCTAGCAGGATGAGTGTTGCTGAACGAAGGAGAAGGGAACGTAAAAAGAGGCTGACAGGAGTTATACTTTCGCTCTTTCTTCCCGGTTTGGGACAACTTGCTACGGGAAGGATAGGTATCGGTATCGCAGCCTTGATCCTGGATGCGGGTTTCGTGCTTTTCCCCTTGACCATGATAAGGATAGTGGTGATCCAGAATGAACTCACGAATCTAACCTGGCTTATCTGGCTGTTATGGGGTGTTACATTTGGACTCTATTATCTCCTTGTTGCCTACGACGCCTACCGCGGCACACGGCTCCGGACCGCTCCTTGCAGGGGTGACTGCCCTGCGGAGATAAACGTTTCAGACTACGTGGCGCTTGTTGCAGCAGGACGTTATGCCGAAGCGCTTGAGCTTATTCGTGAGCGTGCACCTCTGGCCGCGACCCTTGGCAGGATATGTCCTGCACCTTGCGAGGAGGTTTGCACCAGAACAAGGATAGAAGAACCCATAGCTATCCGGGCACTCAAGCGAAGTGTCGGGGAACACAGCGGTGGCGAGTCTACTAACTCGCAGTTCACCGTCAAGCATCCTCAAAAAGTAGCGGTTGTTGGAGCGGGTGCATCGGGCCTCAGCTGCGCCTATTTTCTTGCAAAACGAGGTTATTCGGTTGATATATTCGATCGGGAGGGGAGTCCTGGCGGGCTGCTTTCAACTACCATCCCTTGTTTCAGGTTTCCGCGTGAGGCTTTGAAGGAAGACATCGACTTTATCCTTTCATCAAGCGAGGGGATTCATTTCAAAGGCGACAAGACACTGGGAGAGAACCTCGATCTAGGTGAACTGGAGCGCTCCTACGACGCCTTATATCTGGCTTTGGGGGCATCCAAGCCAAGGCCCTTAAGAATAGAGGGAGAAAACCTCAGAGGCGTAATCCCAGGACTTTTATTCTTACGTGATGTTTGCACAGGTGAATCCTCTTATTCATTCTCCGGCCACGTTGCGGTTCTGGGTGGAGGCAACACCGCTGTGGACTCAGCCAGGGCAGCATTAAGGCTTGGAGCAAAGAACGTGACCCTGTTCTACCGTCGTAGGCGTGAGCATATGCCTGCCTATGCAGGAGAGGTAGCCGAGGCCGAGAAGGAAGGGGTGAAGATTAAGTTCCTTGCCGCTCCCCTAAGGTTCGAAGGCAAGGATAGGGTTGAACGTGTGCGTTTCGGACGCATGAGGCTCCTAAGTCACGGATTAGGACGCGGTTCTGAACTTGAGGCGGTCGAAGGTGAAGAGTGGAACGAAGAGGTTGAGGCGGTGATCGTCGCGGTCGGTCAGGAGCCTGACCTTACACTCCTAGAAAACCTTCCTACAGACATAGACGGCAGGATCAAGGTGCGCCGCAGCTTACGGGTCCCTCACCGCAAGCTCTTTGCCGGCGGCGACATGGTCCGCGGTCCGGCAGCAGTTGTCGAGGCTGTGGCAGACGGACGTAAGGCAGCACAGGCCATAGATTTCTTCTTAAGGCCGCGGTTCCTGCCCGGATTCTTTGAGCATATTGCAGATTTTGATCCTGACTTCGGGCTTGAGAGACTTGAGGGCGCTGCATGGACCGAGAAAAAGCCTCCGGTCAAATCACGGGTCAGAGAACAAACCAATTACAAGAATCCGGGTCTTTACGTAGAGACCATATGCGGATTGACCGGAGAATCAGATCAGGAGGAAGCAAAGCGCTGTCTTCGATGTCAGCGGTACAACGTAGGGTTTGCCTACCGCAAGGGCAAGCAGAAAGGATATCTATCTTTAGATGAACGCTAAGGTGCCTTTAGCGCTTACCATAGCCGGCTTTGATCCATCTGGCGGTGCCGGTATCCAGGAGGACCTCAAGGTCTTTCACGAACTGGGTGTGCATGGACTTTCAGTAGTCTCAGCGATTACAGTGCAGTCCAGCTTCGGGATGCGCAGGGCCGTAGTGGTTAAGCCTGAACTGGTTTCAGAACAGATCAACTGTCTCTTGGAGGACCGCCAGCCTGCTGCTGCCAAGACCGGTCTTCTTACCACCAACGTTCTGCCTGCGATAATCGAGTTCCTGAAGAAGATTTCGTTCCCTGTGGTGGTTGATCCGATCTTTGAATCCGGTTCAGGCCTTTTGCTTGCCTCCTCCCAGATGATTGAACTCTACAGAAAAGAGGTGATTCCCCGCGCCGCTCTGATCATCCCCAATGTGCCTGAGGTGGAGAGGCTTCTGGATATCACCATCGTTGACAACAGTTCACTTGAAGGGGTCGCGCGTTCTTTGCTCAATATCGGGGCCAAGGCGGTGCTCATTAAGGGCGGGCATCTGAAGGAAGATCAGGTGGTGGATCTTTTCCTTACCCGAACCGATGCCCGCAGATTCGTTAAGCCCAGGCGAGGTTTCCGCGACGTCCACGGTACCGGATGCGCGCTCTCTGCAGCGATAACCGCGTATTTAGCGAGGGGCTCTTCCATGGCCGATGCCGTTGCTTCTGCTGAAGCATACATAGACCGCAAACTGGCCGATCTTTTATATGCCGGTGAGGGCACGCCAATAATCAATCACCTCAAGTAAGATAAACCGCAGATTGAAACTCGTTTCACTCGTTTCCCTTCGGTAGAACTCCTTGCAGTCGTTCTCCTTCGGATCGCAGATGACGCAGATCGGTAAAATCAGTGAAATCTGCGTAATCTGTGGTTAAGTCCCTCCCCTTTGACAGAAACCTCGGAGCAGTTATAATTCAGCAATTCTGATAAGACTAAGGAGGTTCAGTGAACGAAGAAGCCAAGTTTCCTGCCATAGGTAAGGTCTCACCGGAGTTCTTCAATACAGTAATCTATCCGGCACTAGGCGCCAAACGCCCCGAGGTTCTGGTAGGTCCCCATCACGGAGTGGATATCTCAATCGTGCGAACCGCACCCGGCAAGGTGATGGCAGTTACCACCGATCCCATCTACATCGTTCCGCCTTACGGTTGGGAAGAGGCGGCGTGGTTCGCCTGGCACATCCTTGCCTCAGACGTCACAACCTCCGCACTTCCTGCGGCCTATGCTGTTTTCGATTTCAACATGCCCATGAGTATCACCGAGGAGCAGTTTGCTAAGATCTGGAAGGTGTTTGACCGCGAGTCAGAGAAGTACGGGGTGGCCATAATCGGCGGGCACACCGCACGTTACACAGGCACCGACTACCCGATGGTCGGAGGCGCCACGTTCATTGCCGTTGGCGATGAGGATGCCTACATCACCCCTCAGATGGCCAGGCCGGGTGACATCCTCTGCATGACCAAGAGCGCCGCGGTTGAAGCCGTTGGCATCTTCTCAAGGCTCTTCAACGAGAAGATAAAGGAAGGATTGGGAGAGGAAGTGGCAAAGAAGGGCTGGGAGATATTCAACCTTATGAGTACGGTGGACGATTCCCTGGCCGCGGCACGGTTCGGTGTGCGTGAAGCCGGTGTGGCCGCCATGCACGATGCCACCGAGTGCGGGGGTATCGGTGCCGCGTGCGAGGGATCGGAGGCGGGTCGTGGCGGGCGAGAGTGTTGATCTCGGTGGTGTGTGGTCTACCCTGAGATCCGCGCAATCTGCGAGATGTTCGGCATGCAGTCTGAGATCTCCATAAGCGAAGGAACGCTGATTCTTGCGGTCAAAGAGAAGCACTGGCAGGCATTTAGCAAACACATGGCCGCCCGTAACACACCAATAACCGAGATAGGTCGATTCATGAAAGCATCGGATGGGATTATGGTCATCCGCGGCGGCAAGCGCGAGCCGTTGAAGCATCCCAGGGTTGATCCCTTCTGGTCTGCGTTCGACCGGGCAATGAAGGGATGAGGCTACCACGTCTATACGCAATAACCGACGAGAAGGTTCTGCCTAATGCTCAACTGATCACCAAGGTGAGGGAGGTTCTTGAGGCGGGAGCCGGATTTCTTCAGCTTCGATTCAAAAAGACTCCGGCTGATGAGCGGCTGAGGCTGGGCCAGGAGATCAGGGCACTCACGAGGGAATATAACTCCTTGCTCATAGTCAACGATTCGCCCCAGCTTGCCAATGCGATCGAAGCCGACGGCGTGCATCTGGGTGCGGATGATCCACAAGTCCCTCAAGCGCGGGGAATCCTGGGCAAGGATGCAATCATCGGTGTCTCATGCTACGAGGATATGGATCTCGTAAAACGTTGGACTCCTGAAGATATCTCCTACATCGGTCTATCAAGCCCCTATCCTTCGACAACCAAGCATAAGGAAGTGGTACCACTGGATAAGTTCAAGGAACTGGTTGCCGCAAGCCGCCTGCCTTGCTATGCGATCGGAGGGATCGCGCCCGAGAGGGTAGGGGAGATGCTAGATGCAGGATGTTACGGGGTGGCGGTGATCTCGGCTGTCTTTGGTGCCGGAAACCCTGCTTATGAGACGAAAAGGTTCCTTGCCGAGTTGGATCGTCTCAATTGGTAGGTTCCACCCTCCGGTTTTAGGAAGGCGGGCCGACCTAATACCCTATGGGGCACTCAGTACCCCAAGGGGCACGCTGAGGTCGGCCCCTACGAGCTCCTGCCTTGCTTGGATTCCGTTTTATTTCGAGATAAGAGGTAGTCTCCGCGTCCTTATATAAAGAGCTAACCCTTGACTTAGCTTATAATGAGTATAAAATAAAGATTCAAGGATTCCAAGGAGGTCATATGTACTCGAAGGAATTTACATGCTCCTTTTGCCCTTCGGGCCAAAGATCGCAGTTAAAAGAATGTGAATTCAGTTGTTTGGATTTTTCAAACCAGAGGAGGTTTTATGTACTCGAAAGAGTTGTATAAAACTGATCCGGAAATCTTTGCCGCTATTCACAATGAGACAGTTCGTGAGCACGCCGGTCTGGAGCTGATCGCATCGGAAAACTTCGTATCCGAGGCGGTGCTTGCCGCCCTTGGGTCGGTACTTACAAACAAGTACGCCGAGGGCTATCCCTACAAGTGGGATAAGGAGACAGACGAGATTGACTATTCCAAGTACGGACGCTACTACGGCGGATGCGAGTTCATTGACGAGGCGGAGAAGCTTGCGATCGAGCGTGCCAGAGAGCTTTTTGGCGCAGACCACGTGAACGTTCAGGCGCACTCCGGCACCACAGCCAACATGACCGCCTACTTCGCCCTGGCAGAGCCTGGCGATACACTCCTTGGACTCAACCTTTCACACGGCGGGCACCTCTCGCACGGCCATCCCATAAACTTCTCAGGAAGATTCTTCAAGGTGGTGCAGTACGAGGTTGATCCCGAAACCGAGCAGATCAACTTCGACACGTTGCTCAAACTCGCCCGTGAGGCAAAGCCGAAGATGATCGTTGCCGGTGCTTCTGCATATCCAAGAACCATGTACTTTGATAAGTTCCGCGAGATTGCCGACGATGTGGGAGCCTATCTTATTGCGGATATCGCCCACATCGCAGGCCTGATTGCTGCCAAGCTGCACATCTCCTCCATTCCCTATGCGGATATCACCACCACCACCACTCACAAGACGCTTCGTGGGCCGCGCGGCGCGATCATCATGTGCAAGAAGGAACACGCAAAGACCGTGGACAAGGTCAGCTTCCCGGGCATGCAGGGCGGTCCGCTGGAGCACGTGATTGCTGCCAAGGCCGTGGCGTTCAAGGAGGCGTTAAGCGAGGAGTTCGTTCTCTATCAGAGGCAGATCGTGGCCAACGCCAAGGCCCTTGCTGAGGAATTAACCAAGCGTGGCTACCGGATGGTGGCAGGCGGGACAGACACCCATCTCATGCTGGTGGATTTGCGTCCCAAGGGCGTGACCGGGCGCAAGGCCGAACGCAGGCTGGAGCGTGCAGGCATCACCTGCAACCGCAACACCATACCATACGATCCTGAAAAGCCCTTCATCGCTTCAGGCATCAGATTGGGAACCCCGGCACTTGCCACTCGTGGGATGAAGGAGCCTGAGATGGCAAAGGTGGCAGAACTTATAGATGAGGTCATCTCCAACATCGAAGACGAAGAGGTTTATCCTCGCGTAAAAGCAAAGGTCCGCGAGCTCTGCGAGAGCTTCCCACTCTATGCGGAGCGTCGTAAGGAGTATGGAAGTATCTCAGCTCAGGGAGAGTGAAAGGAAACATGATGAGTATTCTTGATCTTGTTGGCCGTGAGGTTCTTGATTCCCGGGGCAACCCTACAGTTGAGGTAGAGTGTATCCTGGAGGACGGCTCTTCGGGCAGGGCTATGGTTCCTTCAGGTGCATCCAGGGGCGAGCTTGAGGCGCTTGATCTTCGTGACGGAGATGCGAACCGCTACGGCGGCAAGGGTGTTCTTAAGGCGGTCGGTAACGTAAACACCCTGATCCGCAAGGCTCTGGTGGGAGAGATTCCCTTTGACCAGCGGTTGATTGACGGCATCCTTCTCGATCTTGACGGAACCGAAAACAAGCAAAAGCTGGGCGCAAACGCGATTCTCGGCGCCTCACTTGCGGTTGCAAAGGCGGCTGCTGAGAGCCTCGGCCTCCCTCTATATCGGTATCTTGGTGGTATAGTCGGTTACACCATGCCTGTTCCGCTCCTCAACGTGATCAACGGAGGAGCGCACGCAACCAACAACCTCGAATTTCAGGAGTTCATGCTGGTCTCTGCAGGATTTACGAGCTTTGCCGAGGCGATTCGTGCCGGTGCCGAGATCTACCATGCGCTCAAAAGGGAGCTTGTGGATGCAGGTGTGGATGCTGGAATCGGTGATGAGGGAGGTTTTGCCCCCAATCTTGCCGATACCGAAGAGGCAATAGGGCTGATGGTCAAGGCGGTCGAGAAGGCAGGTTATAAGCCAGGTGAGCAGATATTTTTAGCACTCGACGTAGCCGCAAGCCAGTTCTACACCGACGGTCGTTATCTCCTGGGTGAGCGTTCGTTGAGTGCCGAGGAGATGATAGATCTATACGAAGATCTCCTGGAACGCTACCCCCTTGTCTCGATAGAAGACGGACTTGCTGAGACCGACTGGGACGGTTGGAAGCTTCTTACAACAAGCCTTGGTGATCGTGTTCAGCTTGTGGGTGATGATATTTTCGTTACCAACCCTGAGATCCTTTCCCGCGGCATAGAGCAAGGAGTGGCTAACTCGTTGTTGGTGAAGCCGAACCAGATAGGCACGCTTTCGGAGACCCTGGACGCCATCCGCCTGGCGCAGGATGCAGGTTACAGCACCATTCTTTCTCATCGTTCGGGTGAGACCGAGGATGTGAGCATAGCCCACCTTGCGGTGGCCGCTAACGTATCTCAGATCAAGAGCGGTGCACCGACGCGCTCGGAACGGGTGGCCAAGTACAACGAACTTTTAAGGATCGAAGAAGAGACCGGTGCTCGCTTCTTTGGATCCAGACTCTTCACATGAAAAAGGGCAGACGCTGGTTAATTGTGCTTGCCGTGGTGGCTGTGGTGGCGTTTTTGTTCCTGGCCGGGCCGAACGGACTTGTGAAGCTAATAAAGATGAAGCATCGTGAAGCCGAGCTTGAGAAACGCATGATCGAGCTCCAAGCAGAGATCGAGATTACCCACCAGAAGGTCGAGCGACTAGCTTCTGATCCCGACTTCCTTCGCCAGGTAGCAAAGGAAAGGCTGCAGATGATCGATCCACAGGATACAGTAAAAAAGGAAAGTGTCCAAACAGATACTGCACGATCCGGAAATCCTGCCAATGATTCTTTGAACCGAGGTGATCGCTGATGTGTGGGATCGTCGGCATAATCAGTCAGGATCGTGATGTCGGATACGATCTTTACGAGGCGCTTTTGACCCTTCAGCATCGAGGTCAGGATGCGGCAGGGATTGCAACCTACGACGGCATTCTGCATCTGAAGAAGGGAATCGGTTTGGTTCAGCGTGTCTTCAATCGTAAGAACCTTTCTCGTTTGCGCGGTACGGTCGGGATTGGCCAGACGCGATACCCTACTATAGGTCGTGGGTCGCCGGAGGACTCCCAGCCCTTCTACGTTAACTACCCCTACGGGGTGGCCATGGTGCATAACGGTAACGTTATCAACTTCCTTGCCCTTAAAGAGGAGCTGCAGAGGGTGCATCGCAGGAAGCTGAACTCCACAAGCGACGTTGAGGCCATACTTAACGTCTTCGCCGACGAGCTGGTGCATAAAGGTTCGTCCGTCTTCTCCCTTGACGATCTCTTCGATGCGGTGGCCGGTGTATTCCGAAGGGTGCAAGGGACGTACTCGGTTGTGGCCATGCTCGGCGACGGCAGTCTCTTAGCCTTCCGTGACCCCCTGGGTATCCGTCCGCTCGTGATGGGCAGAAAGGATGCTGTGACGGCGTTCGCCTCGGAGACGGTTACCTTTGATTTCTTGGGATTTGAAAGCCTGGGCGATGTGGCGCCTGGAGAGGCGGTTCATGTAAGTGCGGACGGAAAAGAGACACGCCGTCAGATTGCCGAACCGGATCATCATCCCTGCATCTTTGAGTGGGTCTACTTTGCCAGGCCCGACTCGGTCATCGAGGGTATAGGTGTGCTTGAGGCACGCAGACGTCTGGGTGAGGCGTTGGCAAGGCGATGCCGCGAGGTGGGGATCGAGCCCGAGGTGGTAGTTCCTGTTCCTGATACCGGGCGTCCCGCCGCCCTGGCTTTGACTGAGGCAACGGGTTGGCGTCTTTCCGAGGGACTGATCCGGAACCGCTACATCCAGCGTACCTTCATCATGCCTACCCAGACCAAGCGCCGTTCCTCTGTTCGCCAAAAGTTCAACCCTGTTCGTAGCGAACTGGCAGGGAGGAAGGTTCTTCTGGTTGACGATACCATCGTCCGTGGGAACACCTCGCTTGAGCTTATCAAGCTTCTGCGTCAGGCCGGGCCATCGGAGGTCTACTATGCGGTATACGGCTCAACTCTGCGTTCGCCCTGCATTTACGGGATCGACATGGCTACCCGTGACGAGTTCATCGCCAAGGATCACCCCGAGGAAGAGATCGAACGTTTGATAGGCGCCGATCGGTTGATCTACCAGGCCTACGATGACATGGTAGCCGCGGTTGCAGGCGGCAGGAAGATGAACTTCTGCACCGCCTGTTTTTCGGGCAAATACCCCACCCCGGTAACCGACGCCGATCTCGATCAGATCGCGGCGGAGCGCAACTCTGCCAAACCTTATCCCAGAACGTGAAGATAAAACTTGCGCGGACCTCCGGGTTCTGCTACGGGGTCCGAAGAGCGGTTAACAGGACGTTCGACGAGGCCCTTCATGCGGACAATCTTTACACACTGGGCGAGCTGATCCACAACCCCCAGGTACTTGAGATCCTCAAGCTGCGGGGGGTTAAGATTGCCGAGAGCGTGGATGAGATCCCGGACGGCGCGTCGGTAATCATCCGCTCGCACGGGGTAAGCCCACAGATAAAGGCAGAGCTTGGAAAACGTGGTTTGAGGATAATAGACGCCACCTGTCCCAGGGTGGTGCGTGTCCAGCAGCTTGCCGAACGTGCCGGACGAAGAGCGAGACACGTGATTATCTTTGGGGACAGGGAGCACTCAGAGGTCAAGGGTATCGCGGCGCATGCAGGCAGAAGGGTAAGCATAGTGAAGGACCTGAAGGGATTGCGCAGGGCACTGAGGCGAATCCCTCGTAAAGAAAAGATTACCCTGCTTGCGCAGAGCACACAGAATCTTTCCGCTTGGGAGGAACTTAAGAGGGAGGTGTGTCGCCTGAAACCTGATGCCCAGATACACGAAACCATCTGTGGAGCCACCGACGAGCGACAATCTGAGGTGAGAGAACTGGCCAGGGAAGTCAAGGCGATGGTGGTGGTTGGAGGTCTTAGAAGTGCCAACACCCGGCGTTTAGCAGAAGTCGCGCGGGAAGAGGGAATACCCGCGTTCCACGTTGAGACCGAGGCTGATTTAGCAGCAAACAAGTTGGGGCGTTTTGAAGTGGTAGGCGTGGCTGCCGGTGCCTCGACTCCCTCATGGATGATCCGCCGCGTACTTCATGCGATGGAACTCGTCGGGAAGAGACGTTCGTTTGTCTCTTTTTTACAGGAGGTATGGCGATTCATCGTTCGCAGCAACATACTCGTAGCGTTTGCCGCAGCCCAGCTCGTATACACCTCATCCCGGTTGCAGGGGATAGAACCTGAACTTTACTATCAATGGATCGTTGCCGCATACATCTTCGGGATGCACCTTCTCAATCACTTTACCGATGTCTTCTCCATCCAGATCAACTACCCTGCCAGAGTAGGGTTCTATGCTCGTTTCCGGAGATTGCTGCTCACACTGGGACTCTTGGGAATAGGCTCCACCCTTGTTGTTTCCTACTTGCTGGGGCCTTTCACCTTCATCTTGATCCTTGCCATGTCCCTTTTGGGTCTTATCTACCGGGTGGAGCTTTTCGGAAAGCGAAGGTTAGGGGCACACAGGCTTATGGACATCCCTGGCTCAAAGGACCTTTTCCTGGGGCTTGCCTGGACCGTGGTGATTGCGCTTCTTGTTGTTCCTGCAAGCGGCTCAACCTTCAGTCCTGCCACAGGTATCACGGCACTATTTGTATTCAGCCTGGCCTTCACCCGTTCGCTTGTCTACAGCATTCGCGACGTTCAGGGCGACCGGATGGTGGGCCGCGAGACCATACCTGTTCTTATCGGCGAGAGCCTCACCCGCAGACTGGGAGCGGTTGTGCTTTTCTTGGCCGCTTGTGGACTTGTTGCCTCCTTTATCCTGGGATGGTGCTCGGTGCTCGCCCTGCTTCTTATCTTTAACCTGGTCTATGCGTTTGTGATGCTTTGGTTGACCAGAGGGGAAAAGGTATATTCGGACGTTTTATTTGAAACGATCGTGGAGGGGAACCTTATCTGCTCCCATCTTGTTGCCTACGGCGTCCACCTTGCCGGATTTGCCTAACCGCAGATTGCACAGATTACACGGATTGAGCGAATCGCTATCAAATTTAAAATTTACATTCTGCAATCAGCGCGTCAGGGCGTTATTTGTGGTATTTATTCGGGGTCCCCGCGCGGCTACGAAGTAGACGCGTGGGGTGAAAGTTATCGCCCGAACTTGCGGGCGATGAGGACTACGAACATTCCCAGGAATACGAACCCTAACCCTGCTTCGAGTATTATGAGAGCCTTGGTCAGCCAAGCTGAGGTCCATATTTTACCGAAGCCGAGGGTGACGAACGTCACCACGCTGAACACGAAGCAGTCGAAGAGATTGCCGATGGATAAAAGCGTTGGGTGATCATACGGTGCTCCCCAGCCCAGGTTGCTGCCCAGGAAGTAAAGCCCGGTGAAGAATAAAAGGATGCCCGCCCCCCAGGGGATAATTCGCATCCACCGCTCCCCGAACCCAGCCACCGCCCAAAGCAGCCACAGGCCGAACCAGTTGAAGAAACTCTTGGGGTGTTTTTGCTTGAAGCACTGCTCGTGCGCTTCGTGCTTAGCCATAAGCTTCTCTCTGTAGTAGGCCTGGCTTTCGTCGTCGTAACGCCCTTGCTGGTGAAAGTAATTTTTGAGTCGCCGGTAGGCATCGCGAGCACCTTTCCAGTTTTCGTTTTTCTCTTCACCTACCCTTTCTACCTGTTTCCACGTCAGCTCTAGTGCACCATCCAGGAGGACCCCGTGCAAAAAAGTCCCACGTAGTCTAGCATTTGAGAGGTAAGCTTCACGGAGATTGGCCCCAGAGAGGTTGGCTTCCTGGAGGTTGGCGTAGCGGAGGTCGGCTTCCTGGAGGTTGGTTCCTCTAAGGTTGGTTCTATAGAACTCGGCGAAGCAGAAATTAACTCTCTGTAGATTGATACTCATGAGATTAGCACCCTGGAGCTTAGCCCAGCGGAGGTCAGCTCCCTGTAGTTGGGTAAACCTGAGACCAGCTTCCTGGAGCCTGGCGCACTGGAGGTTGGCTCCCTGGAGGTTGACGTGCCAGAGGAAAGCTTTCTGGAGCCTTATACCAATGAGATTAGCCCCTGCAAGAGAACGGCCATCTTTCATCCATTTTTCAATCTTTGCCTCATACAAGGATTCTGCTTTTTCTGACAAGTGTTTCCAGCAGTATTCTTCGTCGTAACGGGCGCAGAGATGAGGTTCTTCCCGCATCAGTGCTTGTTCTCTTTCTCCTCCAACACCAAAGCCACTTTCTATCTGCGCTTTCTCCATGCATTCAGGGTGCTCGCACCACTTCCATTCTTTCGGGTCGGGGAGGGGAACGCCTTTGGTTTTGGTCATGTGCTAGTATAAGGTAATGGCCCAATAAGGTCAAGGCTAACATGTAGTGCGAGGCTTTAGCCTCGCGGCGAACCTAAAGGTTCGCGCTACATGCTACTTATTGCAAAATGCAAATCGCAAATTTGACGGCGTGCGCAACGCCTAACCTTTCTTTTTACGCCGCTTGCCGCGCTGGACTCCTCTAAAAACAAGCATAACCACTACAAAAACAGCCGCTGCATAGGGGAACAGGAAACCGAAGCTCGTGTAGATCGTGCGTCCAGAAGCTTTCGCCACCTCACCGGTAACGATGGTTTTTACCAGAAGCGGACTCTGGGCAAGAACCCTTCCATAGGGATCAATGATCATGGAGATGCCGTTGTTGGCCGCGCGAATCAAGGGCACCCCGTTCTCAACCGTGCGCAAAACCGCCATCTCGGCATGTTGAGCCGGTCCTTGAAGTTGACCGAACCACACGTCGTTCGTGACGTTGCAGAGTAATCTTGCGCCCTTGTTCACGAAGTTCCGCGTCAGGAGAGGAAATATCGACTCGTAACAGATGAGAAATGCGAGCGGTTCGGGTGCGCGGTGAAAGACAACGTACTCCTTGCCCCGATAGTGGTGGCCTCCCTGAACGTCTATCTTTCGAAGGAAGGGCAGAATGTGTTCAAATGGGATAGTCTCCCCGAACGAAGCCAGACGTATCTTGATATAGACCTTATCGAGCGATCCGTCCGGATGAACCAGGGTGGCAGCGTTTGCAAAGCGCGAGCGCCCTTCATCCCTGACCCGATGGGGGATGCCTGTTGCAAGCGTAATATCCAGGCTGTCAACCAGATCAAGATACAGGGATGAGTAGTCTCCTGACCGCGTGAGATCAACCAGGGTGGAAGTCTCCGGATAAAGGATGAGATCGGGGTTTGTCAGTGCGGCTTGCCGCGTTTGATCAAGCATGGCCGTGATTAGTGAGTCATAGAGATTTCTGGACCCCTTGAGAACCGTAGGCACGTTTGGCTGGATAAGGGCAACTTTGATTGGGGAGGTGCGCTTGGCGGTCATCAATCGAATAGCCCCAAATCCTACCATAAAGATCATCACCCCTGCAAGTATGCCTCCCCAACGCAGTCGGAGTTTTGGTGTCTTCCATTCTTTCAGCAGTCTGTATATACACAGGTTAACAAGGATTATTAGAGAGCCTAGGCCGTATACTCCCCACAGCGAGGCAGTCTGGGTAAAAAGCGGCCACGGCGTCATGCTGTAGCCTAAAAGCTCCCAGGGGAAGGCCAGGTCGGTTATCTCCCGCAGCATCTCCACCGCAGGCCAGACAAGCGGCGCTGACCAGAGACCTATCCTCTTGGTGAGCGATGCAAAGAGAGCAGGAAAGAGCGCCAGGAATCCGATCAACAGGATGACGCCTATCCACAGCAGGAATCGTATCAGGGGCAATAAGGGGTAGGTCTGCGAAACAAGCCACCACATCTGGCCTCCGGCCATTCCCAGCCCGAACAGGTAGCCGTAAAGGAAGACGCGTCTTTCCTCTTCTATCAACCAGAACAGGGGAACTAAAGCTATAAATGCTAGAAACCGCGTAGGATATGGAGCAAAGGCGAAAGAGAGCAGGAGTCCTGATCCGAGGGCCGCAAGCCACTTGAAGCGGTCTAGCTTCCTCTGGTTTTTAATGGGATTTCCTTTCGTTCCTTGACTGAACGGTAGAACCCGTCTGATATGCGGGCAAGAAGCAGGGCGTCCTCTATGGGGACAGGGAACGGTGCCTTGCCCATAACCGCGGATACGAAGGCGTTTATCTGTCCCTGGTATGAAGTCGGGCCAAGGGTCTTTTTATTCATGGCTGGTGCCACGTTTACCAGCCTGCCGAACATCTCCTTGTGTATCTCCAGGGGGTTGAATAGGGCAGCACCCTTGGTTCCGTATGCGTTGAGGTAGAGTACGTCACGCGGCTCGTGTAGTATCCAGCTTACCTCAACAACCAGAATGGTATCATCGGTAAACCTTATCTGTGCAACTGCAGTGTCCTCGGCCTCCAGATCAGGACTGCGCTTGAACGCCATTCCCGATATGGCGTTGGGTTGACGTTCGCCAAGCACAAAGAGAGCGAGGTCGATTAAGGGTATGCCCAGGGTAAGGAATGCTCCGGAGCCTGATTTTAAGCTTTCTTCCTGCCATCCTGGATGGCCCCACCTTTGGGCTGAGCGCAGCCAGCCCGTTTTGGCATAGGTCAGTTCTCCGACCTCCTTGCGTTCCATGAACTGTCGCATGAGTATTGCGTCGGGTCGGAAGTGGTCGTCGTGAGCCACGGCCAGTACGAGCTTTTTGCGCCTGGATTTGCTTATCATCTCCTTTGTCTGGGCTTCGTTGAGTGCTATGGGCATCTCTACAAAAACATGCTTGCCGTAGTCAAGGGCTGCCAGGGCCATGGGATGATGCAGGTGGGGGGGAGTGGTTATTACTACCGCATCAATCGAGGGGTCGTTGAGGATCTCGTTGTAGGTGGTGCTGATTTTACGAGCTTTATAACGATCCCCCAGGGTCGCGAGCTTTACTTCATCGACATCGCAAAGTGCCGCTATGTCTATACGGGGATTTTTCTTCAGGTAGGGGAGATGCGCGGTTTGAGCTCTGGCTCCGCATCCCACGAGTGCAATATTAAGCTTATCCGCCATGGACCTCCTTCAGGATCTTTACCCTTCGTCCATCTATCCTTAGATGCCCTTCCGCCAACAATCTGACTGCCTCAGGGTATATGCGGTGCTCAACCTCAAGGATGCGTGCCGCAAGTGTCTGAGGGGTATCATCGTCGGCTACCTCGACCGGCTCTTGAATAATAATCGGTCCGCCGTCCAGGGAGGCATCAACAAAGTGCACCGTCGCACCTGAGTATTTCACCCCGTGCTCCCATGCCTGACGCTGAGCTTCCAGTCCTTTGAACGATGGGAGCAACGCAGGATGGATGTTGAGTATCCGACCCGCAAAAGCATCGAGCATGGATTTTTTTATTACCCGCATGAATCCGGCAAGGAGCACATAGTCAATGTTGTGCTCTCGCAACACCTGGATCCATTTGGCTTCAACCTCAGGGATAAGGAAGGTACGTTTGGGGCCCGGGTCAAGCCAGATCGCCTTAACCCCCAGGCTGCGTGCCTTATCAAGAACCGGCGCATCGGGGTTGTCCGATAGAACAATTGCTACCTCTGCAGGGAAATCTTCCGCCTGGGTCGCTTTGATAATGGCAACCGCGTTCGAGCCGCGGCCTGATGCAAGGATCGCAAGCTTGGCTTTTTTCATCTACCGTAGAATACTCAGGATTCAGGTTGCGTCAAGCAAACGTGCCTGCGACACTCATTTTAAATTCGTGGGTTCAATAATGAAGTGCAAAATGCAAATTGAAGCGAAGTAGTTGCGGCAAGCGTCTAAAAGGATTTCTGAGGAGGGCAAGGGGGCTGAGGAGGGCAGGGTTCCGCCGAACCCCACTCGTCCTGGAACACGAACCACTGGTCAGGATAGCTGCGGATGGCGGCTACCAACTCCTCAGAGATCGCTTGTGTGATGGAGACGGTTTTTTTCTTCAGTGATCCTTTGGGCTTCAGCTCAAGCACCGGATTTATGACACACCGGTAGCTCTTTCTGTTTTTCTCCCAAACGAAGTATCCGGTTTGGATGCAAGCGCCGGTCCGCAAAGCAAGCAGTGCAGGACCAACAGGAACGCGTCTTATGCCTTTACCAAAGGGCACACACACACCAGTCCCTTCCAGGTCTCGGTCAGCTAGAAGCACGAGTATCTTGCGCAAGCGAAGTATCTTGAGCATTCGAGGGACATCAGAGTATCCGACCACCCCCATCCCGAAGCGGCGGCGGATGCGGTTGAAGACCTGGGTGTGTCCGCTTGGTATATCCTCCACCACTGCATAGACAGGAAGATCGAAGGATGCAAGATACGAACCGGCCAGTTCGTAGTTACCAAGATGGGCTGTAAGCAGCACTACTCCGCGCTTCATGAGAAGTGCCTGGTTGAGATTATGGCTCCAGCAGTCTTGAACCATGCCCTGAAGCTTGCTTTTGGAGAACCACAGGGAGCTCAGTTGGTCTGAGAGGGAGTATGTCCAGTTCTCGATGGTTCGTGTGATTCGATCTTGAGTTGCTTGAACCCCGATCAAGGAGAGGTTGCGTTGGAGCACCCTTCGTCTTTTCTTTTGAATATTGGCCAGCATCCGTCCGATGCTCTTGGTCAACACAGGCAGGAGTTTTGCGGGCATAATGCGTTGCATCAATGCGATATATGGAATCAACCGTGCAGCGGCACTCATCTGCGTCTTCGGGCTGCTCGTGCCAGTCGGTCGGCTTCGCTGTTCTGCTCGCGGGGGATATACTTTATCCTGAAATCCTTGAGGTCTTTGAGCAGCTCCCTGACCTTGGCAAAAAGCTCCTTGATGCGCGGGTTGCGTATCCGATACCGACCGGTGAGCTGACGATGCAGGAGTTCGCTGTCGGTATAGACCACGAGGCGTTTGATCCCGAGCTCAAGAGATTTGCGAATCGCCAGGATAAGGCTTTTGTACTCTGCGACATTGTTGGTGGTCTTGCCCAAAAACTCCTGCCAGCTCCCCAAAACCTCGTTACCTTTCTTTATAATCACCCCTGCCCCTGCCAGTCCAGGATTGCCTGATGAGGACCCATCAATCCAGGCCTGAGCCGTGGTTTTATCTTCGCCAGAAAGATGTTTCTGCATCTTTGGTGTGCTTCCCCCTTGTTTGGTTACACAAACAGGATGCGTCCGCAGTACTCGCAGAAGATTAGCGTGTTGGAATGAGCGGCCTCGATTGCCTGCTGGGTTGGGACAGGGTTAAGACAGGCGGAACAACGATTCGCATCCAGTATCCGCGCTACAGCCAATCCGTGCTTGCTTTTCTTGATCCTATCATAGAGTGCAAGGATGTTCGCAGGCAACTCTTTGCGTAGCCGTTCGTACTTTTCGCGCACCTCCTTGAGCCTAGCCTCCAACTGCGATTGTGAAGCCTTCACCGCCTGAATCTCTTGTTCCTTCTTGCTCCCCTCGGTCTCTTTCTCAGTTCTTCGTTTGGCGAGCTGGACTTCCTCTTGCTCGATGCGTTCCATGAGCATGATTATCTGATCCTCCATCTCGTTCTTCTTGCGCTCTGCGGTTTCGATCTCCTTGAGAAACGCTTTGTATTCTTCGTTTGTTTTGGCGCTGAATAACTGCGAGTTGTATTTGGCGAGCGTCTCTTCCTGTGAGGTTAGATTGAGTTCTGCAAGCTTTAGTTCCGTACGGGAGTTTGTGAGTTTCTGCTTGGCTTCTTCAAGACGGTGGCTCAACAGGTTGATCTCCTGCTCAAGGGCGGCGATTTTTTCAGGGATCACATCTCGTTCGGCTGTCAGTTTGTGAAGTTCCGTGTCGGTGGCCTGAAGTTCTTTAAGTAGCTCCTTCAGGTCAGGCACAGGGCCATTCCTCTGAGGATAGGATGGGCGATACTGGACTTGAACCAGTGACCTCTTGCATGTCAAGCAAGCACTCTAACCAAAACTGAGCTAATCGCCCGAGATGCATACGCTAACTATATTCACCTCAGACGATTTGTCAAGGTGGCTAAGTTCGTGCACGTGTCAGCAGGATGCCACGTCCCTCCACCTTCTCCTGAGGGAAGACTGCGGAACTCTCCCCTGAGATTCGCTACCTGTAAGTCTTCTTAGATAAGAGCCGAAGATAGAATACACTCGAGAAATAAACACCTAAACCTAAATCCTTACATACTCTCCCATATAAGATCGCCATGCAAATCTACGAGTTGCTCTCGATGACGTATTTCTTGTAGGGTGAGTGTGTTACTGGTTAGCCCCAGCCCAGCTTGCGTTTTGCATCCTCACTCATCATCTTCGGGTTCCAGGGTGGGTCCCAGGTAAGTTCGAGCTTGACGTCCTTGATCCCTTCCACTGCTCGCACCGCCTTCTCGGCCTGCTGGGTAAGCATGTTTGCCAGGGGGCAGCCTGGAACTGTAAGGGTCATACAGACGTGGGCTACGTCATTTTCTACCTTAACGTCGTATATAAGCCCCAGATCCACGATGTTGATTCCGATCTCAGGATCGATTACCCTCTTTAAGGCTTCGCGCACCTGGGCTTTAGTTACCATTTATTCCTCCTTTGCAAGGCTCTGGCTGATCCAGGCAAGGTAACTTTTTGATCCAGAGCAGATAGGTGTAGCTACAATCATGGGTACCTCGTAGGGATGCAGCTCTAAAATCCGTCTCTCCAGCGCCGGGTAGGTTTCCTCGTCGGTCTTTAAGATTACCAGCACCTCGTCTTCGGCCTCCACACTTCCTTTCCAGTGGTATATCGAGTGGGCAGGTAATATGTTGACGCATGCGGCGAGCTTTTCGTTCACGAGGATACGGGATACCCGCTCTGCATCCGTACGGTTTGAAAAGCTGGTATGGACAGCGAGGAACGTCATTCCTTAAAGCTGACAAGGGTGGTATTGTTGAAGAAGTCATCCAGGAGTTTCTGGAGCTTGCTCCAGTAGTTAGTGGCTTTGCACTCCTTCTGGCGTTCGCAGCGGCCCCTGCGTTTGGTGCATGGCGCGGCATAAATCCCATCGGCTTGAACCGCCCGGATGACGTCACCTATCGTGACCTTTTCCGGAGGCCTGGCCAGAAAATAGCCACCGTGCATGCCTCGTACGCTTTTCACGAGCCCGGCTTTGCGCAGCTTAAGGAACAGCTGCTCGAGATACTTGATAGATAGCCCCTCTGACTCAGAGATTGCCTTGATAGAAAGAGGACGATCGGTCTGCTGCGCCAAAAGAAGAGTAGCTCGAACAGCATAGCGAACTGTAGTGTTAAGTCTGTTCACAATTCTTATTATAACGCTATGGATTAAATTGTCAACCCCTCTTGTAGGGATTCTTGACACAAGCCCTTTTGGGGACTAGACTTCGATATGGGTTCCATTCTCGTTACCGGTGCCAAAGGAAGGTTGGGTTCGGCTCTTTATGAGTTCCTTGTTTCCAGGGGTGAGGAGGTTAGGGCGATATCCAGAAATGAGCTTGATCTTTCCGAGAAGGCAGGGGTGAGTAAATGCCTTGCCGCACTTCCTCCTGATCTTATATTCCACGCTGCGGCTATGACTAACGTAGACGAGTGTGAACGAGCCCCGACGCGGGCTCGGCGCGATAACGTAGAGGCTACACGTAACCTGGCCGAGGCGGCGGCTGCGCTCAACGCCCGGTTCATCCATTTCAGCACGGACTACGTCTTTGACGGGCACAAATCTTCACCTTACACCGAGACTGACACCCCAACTCCCTTGAGCGTCTATGGCAAGACTAAGCTTGAGGCTGAACGTGCGGTGAGCTTGTTGGTCAGCGATCATGTGATCATAAGGATGGCCTGGTTGTTCGGGGTAGAAAGAGATTTCTGCTCCTTCGTTAAGGGAGAGATCGCTCGAGGGCGTTCCCCTAAGCTTGCTACAGACCATCAAGGTTCGCCCGGCTATATACCGGATTTGCTTCCGGCAATTTATGAGATCGCCCAATCCAGTGCTTGCGGCATCTTTCACCTTACCAACAGAGGTAGCTGTAATCGTTTCGAGATGGGGCAGGAGATTATCCGAATCCTTGGAAGCCGGGTTAAACCAATACCTTCCACAGGTGCTGAGATCGGCTTCATTGCCACAAGGCCCAGGCAGTCGGCCCTTTCGTGCGCTAAATTCGAGCAGGCCTTTGGACGTACCCTAAGGCCATGGCAGGAGACGCTGCGTGCTTACCTTAAGAACACCGGCTAAGGTAAATATCGGTCTGTGGGTGGAGCGCTGGCGCCCGGACGGCTATCACGAGTTACGTTCGCTGTTCTTTCCGGTAAGCCTTTTCGACCGGTTGAGCTTTGAGGCTCGTGAGCAGGGCGGCATAGAGCTTTCGTGTGAGATACCGCGCGTTCCATCCGATTCCAAAAATCTTGTTTGGCGTGCAGCCGATCTTTACTTTACGTATACGGGTGTTCGTTCCGGGGTGAGGATCGAGTTGGAGAAAGAAATACCAGTAGGTCATGGGCTGGGTGGAGGTTCCTCGGATGCGGCGGCAACGCTCCTTGGATTGGACAGGCTTTTTAATACACGTCTTTCTCGTGATGAACTTCACTCGCTTGCGATAGAGTTGGGGATGGATTGCCCCTTCTTTCTTGATCCACGTCCCTGCCTGGTGACCGGGCGCGGCGAGAGGATGGAACCCCTGAATGTTCCTTCGTTTGATCTTGTGATTTACTCGCCTGGGTTCGGCATCTCAACCCGGTGGGCTTACAAGCAGCTTAAGCGGTTGACAAACGGCAAAAACCCATGTAAACTTCTCGCTAAAGCGCTTCGCGCGCGTCGCTACCACGAGGCGTCGCGGTGGCTTTATAACTCTTTTGAAGAGGTGGTTTACAAGCGGTGCCCGGAACTTGAAAGAATGGTGGGGTGGTTTGTCTCCAATGGTGCGTGGTTTGCAGGACTTTCGGGATCAGGGTCTGCTTTGTTTGCCGCGGTTGGGCCGGATGTGGAGGTTTCGCTTCCTGCAGGCGCACGCGGACGTTTGTTTTGTGTAAGAACACTAGAGCATTGGGGCGTCGTCTAATGGCAGGACGGAGGATTTTGGTTCCTCCAATCGGGGTTCGACTCCCTGCGCCCCAGTAGACAAAGGAGGCTTGTGGAGCAAGATACTATGAAGGTATTCTGTGGGAACTCGGTTCCTGGATTGGCTAAGGCCATTTGTGAGAAGCTTGGAGTTCCCTTTGGTAAAATAACCGTGGATCGGTTCTCGGACGGTGAGATAAGGGTCAAGATAGAGGAAAACGTTCGTGGGGTGGACGTTTTTATGATCCAATCCACCCAGGCTCCAGCTGAGAATCTCATGGAGCTTTTGCTGATGCTTGATGCGGCAAAGAGGGCATCGGCTGCTAGGATAACAGCGGTGATCCCATACTACGGCTATGCCCGACAGGATAAGAAGGATGAGCCTCGTGTGCCCATAAGCGCCAAGCTTGTTGCCGATCTTTTGACCCAGGCCGGTGCGAACAGGGTGCTGGCTCTTGATCTTCACGCCGAGCAGATACAGGGGTTCTTCTCCATACCGGTTGATCATCTCTATGCCTCGCCGGTTTTCGCAGAGTTTTACGCCAAACGCGATCTATCTGATTATGTAGTGGTTTCACCGGATGCAGGTGGCGCAAGACGTGCCCGAGGTTATGCAAAGCGTATGGGCGGTTTGCCTATGGCTATCGTGGACAAGCGCCGGGAGAAAAAGGACAGGCCTGAAGCCCTTAACCTGGTGGGAGATGTAGAGGACAAGACCTGTTTACTTCTGGATGATGTGGTGACTACCGGTACTACCCTTATCGAGGCTACGGAGCTTCTCTTGAAACACGGAGCACGTGGGGTTCGAGCTGCTATCAGTCACGGGGTATTTGCAGGAGAAGCAATAGCAAAACTTACTGCCTCTCCAATGGAGGAGATAGTTGTTACCGATTCGCTTCCGGTGCACGATCGGCTGAAGGGCAAGAAGTTTCAAGTCCTTTCCGTGGCGAAGCTTCTGGCCGAGGCGATGCGTCGCATCCACAACGGTGAATCGGTGAGTTCGTTGTTTATTTAAGGTTGCAACTGAAGGAGAACGATGGCGAAGAACGTGCTTCACTTTGAGACAAGAGAGGGTACGGGCAAGTCGGTTACCCGTAAGTTGCGCAGGGATGGCAAGATTCCTGGTGTGATTTACGGACGCGGTGAAGAAAGCTACTCTATCACGGTAGATGCAGAGGAGTTTAAGGATCTAATTTCACACCTGCGAGGAAAGCTCATGATAACCGAGCTCGCGCCTCCTAAGGGCGATGTTTTCCGTGCGGCTATAAAGGCGATTCAGAAGCATCCTTTGACCGATGAGTTCCTCAACATTGACTTCCAGAATATTCATCCTGGTGAGGTTTTGCACGTCAAGATACCGATCATAACCCATGGCACCCCGGAAGGACTCAAGATGGGTGGTATTCTCGATCACATCCGCTACGAGGTTGATGTTCGAGGGTCGGTTGAGAAGCTCCCATTGCATATGGATATCGACATAAGCCACCTTGAGTTGGGCGATGCGGTCAGGATACGCGACCTTAAGTTCGAGGAGGGTATCGAAGTAGTTGATCCTCCTCAGGCTGTGATCGTGACCATCGCCTCTCCTCGTCGTGTCGTTGAGGTCGCCGCTGAGGAGGAAGGCGAAGCCGAGGAAGGCGAAGAAGCCGCGCCTGCAGAGGGCGAGACAGGCGCAGAGGAGACCGAGGGCAAGGGGTGATTGTATTCGGTCTGGGTAATCCAGGCGATGAGTACCTTTTTGCGAGGCACAATCTTGGATTCATGGTTGCAGACGCCTTGGCTCTTGAGCTTGGCTGGCGATTCCGGCCCCATGGCCAGACCCTTATTGCAGAGGGGAAATACCGCTTGCAGGAGCTCTGGTTGGTAAAACCGCTATCCTACATGAACCGCTCGGGACAGGTGGTCAAGGACGTTTTGGAAAAGTGCAGCGATGATTTCCTTGTCGTGGTCGATGATGTTGACCTTGAGTGGGGTCAACTGAGACTTCGGAAGAGGGGGGGTACTAGCGGTCACAATGGACTTGACTCTATCCGGGATCATCTTGGAGGCGAGGATTTCCCAAGGCTGCGTATCGGCATCGGTCCGAGGCCTGAGGGAGCTGATCTCTCCGAGTACGTGCTTTCGCCCTTTTCCAAAACCGAGCTTGCCGAGCTTCCTGGAATGATCGAACGTGCGCGTGATGCAGTTCTACTGGCAACGAGTGAAGGGATTGATATCGCGATGAATAAGGTCAATCCGGCATGAGGATAGGCATCGTTGGATTGCCCAACGTGGGCAAATCGTCCATTTTCAATCTCCTTACCAAGGCAGGGGCGGCGGTCGAGACCTATCCATTTACCACCATCGACGCCAATCGTGGCATGGCGGTCCTTGCAGACCATACTTTGGATCGCCTGGGGCAGATGCTATCCCCCCAAAAGCTGACCCATGCCCAGATAGAGGTAATCGACATAGCTGGTCTTATCAAGGACGCGCACAAGGGCGAGGGGTTGGGCAACCGCTTCCTCGGGCATATCCGGGACGTGGATCTTCTGCTTCACGTGATCAGGGGATTTGCCGATGAGAACATTCCCCATGTTTTCGACACCGTTGATCCTTGCCGCGATGCCGAGATTGTCCTCTCAGAGCTTGCCCTTGCCGATCTGGAGATAGTCGAGCGCAGGTTGGCAAAGCAGCGCAAAAAGCCCCAGGCTCGCGATGAGGTTCAGCTACTTGAACGCTACCACTCGCTTACCTCCAGAGGTGCTTTCAGCCTGAATGATTCCTACACAGAGGATGAGACGCTGTGCTTGAGGTTATGGGGTCTTCTTATCCCTCGTCCACGCATCGATGTGCTTAACCTCCCTGATAGGTGCTCTTCGGTGGAACTTCGTGGCGCCTACCGGTTATCCGTTGGATTGGAGAAGGTCCTTGATGGGTTTGATCCGGGTGAGCGTGAGGAGCTGCGTGGGGAGGTCGGTGTGGACAACAGGGGGGTGGGCGGTCTCGTGGAAGAGGGGCGCAAGGTTCTGGGACTTATACGTTTCTATACCATCAAGGGTTCCGAGGTTCGCGCCTGGCTGATCACTGAAGGTTCCACAGCGCACGAAGCCGCGGCAAAGATTCACACCGATATAGCAGATGGGTTTATAAAGGCCGAGGTTGTGGGTGCCGGTGATTTGATAGAGGCTGGTTCCTGGCAGGAGGCCTCTGGATCAGGAAAGATGAAAGTCGAAGGAAAGGATTACGTAGTGCAGGATCAAGATGTCCTGCTTGTTAAATTCAGATAGGAGGATCGTTGAGACGCTATCAGGCCGTATTAATACTTGACCCGGATCTTGAAGACAAGGCCCTTGAGGATTTCCAAGCGGGATTCCATAAGCTCCTTAAAAAAGGCAAGGCCGTCAACGTCAAGGAACTACAAGCAGATGTGCGCGATATGGCGCATTCTATCAAGAAGCATCCTCGTACACGCTTCTGGAGAGTGGCCTTTGATGCAGAGCCCGACTTGATCGCCAAGCTGAAGGAAGAGATCCGTCACGACGAACGTCTGCTGCGTCAGATGTATCTGAGTGTTGCTCCGGGGCAAGAAGAGGAGTCTTCACAGGAGGAGAAAAATGGCTGACTTACGGCTGCCCAATCTTAACCTGGTTATAGTGTCGGGTCGTCTGGTGGCCGATCCCGAGCTGCGCTACACCCCTAAAGGAACAGCCGTGTGCTCGTTCCGCATAGCCGTTTCACGCTACTACAGAGACCGTGATGCAGGCGGATTCAAGGAGGAAACAAGCTTCTTCAACGTGGTTGTCTGGGATCGCATGGCGGAGATGGCCGGGGAGCGTTTGCGTAAAGGCTCGCCCGTTCTCCTCGAAGGGACACTGCGTTCCCGTTCCTACGAGACCCAGGACGGGAGTAGACGTTACGTGGTAGAGGTCGTCTCGCGACGCTTGCAGTTCCTTGAGAAGGCACCCAGTGCGGGCGAGGTTTCTCCGGAGGCAGGCTCCGCTGGCCCGGATGGTAATGAGGAAGACCCGTTCGCAAGTTGACAACTACCTGAATAATAGTAAACTAGTAGTTATAAGGAACAAAGGAGCACTGTGAGAATGATGAGACGCCAGAAGGAATGTCGGTTCTGTGCGGGGAAGAAGGATGTGATCTCTCCGTTTGCTGGCTATCTTTCTGATTTCTTGACCGATAAGGGGAAGTTGCTTGGTCGTCGCACCACGGGTCTGTGCGCTCGCCATCAACGTAAGCTGACCAGGGCGATAAAGCAGGCCCGTAACCTGGGGATTCTGCCTTACGTGGCTAGGTAGTAGGAAGGTGTTATGGAAGTGATTCTTACCGAAGACATAGCTAAACTTGGTAAGCGAGGAGAGATAATTGGGGTGAAAGACGGTTACGCTCGCAACTATCTGATTCCGAAGAAGCTTGCTCTTCGTGCAACCGACGCCAACAGGAGTCATTTTAAAGAGGTGATGCGCCAGACTCGCGCCAGGATACAAAAACAGCGTACCTCCGTGGAGGAGCTTCGCGCCAAACTCGATGGGGAGCATGTAAAGTTCACCCTTGCCTTTGGGGAAACAGGTAAGGCCTACGGTTCAATTACCGCAAAGCAAATCGCAGAAGGGTTCCGCGAGAAGGGGATTTACTTTGATCACCATCAGGTTATGCTCGAGTATCCCCTCAAGGAGGCCGGTGCTCACGACGTGCGGATTCGTCTCTTTGAGGATGTGACCGCCACCGTCAAGGTTTGGATTGTTCCAGAGGGAGAATCCGCTCAGGTAGAGGATATATCCAAGCCTGCCAAGGAGGGATAGTGTGATTGAGGTGGAGGTGCATGGGGTCTCCCTGGATTTGAACAACACGCCGGTGCTTTTGTTGCGTGAACGTGGAGGCAACCGCGTGCTGCCCATCTGGGTCGGGCCTGTCGAGGCATCTGCTATCACCTATGCTGTTCGCCGCGAACCTTTTGAGCGGCCACTTACCCTTGATGTTATCAAACGAATTGTTGAGGCGTTGGGGGCCAGCGTGGAGCGGGTCATTATTAACAAGATGAAGAACAACACCTACTACGCGAACCTGGTCCTTTCCCGCGATGGGTCTTTGATCTCAATAGACGCACGTCCATCCGACTCGGTGGCTATTGCAGTTCACATGCATGCTCCTATCTTTGTTGACGATGCCCTTATGGACGCCCAGGCCAAGGAGATTGCCGAAGACGAGCAGGCGAAGCTTGACGAGCTTAAGGAAAGGCTTAAGGACACCGATCCGGAGAACTTCGGGGACTTCAGGCTCTGATAATGGCTGAGGAGCTTGCAAAACTCATGAGAGGGGTGCAGGAGTGTGTGACCGAAGGGGAGCTTCGCGCGAAGCTCGATGCGGCCCAAAAAGATGCTCGTCCACTTCGCGTCAAACTGGGGATAGACGCAACCGGACCCGAGATACACCTTGGCTTTGCCGTTCCTCTGCGCAAGCTGCGCGAGTTCCAGGATGAAGGCCACACCGCGGTTCTCATAGTCGGAGACTTTACCGCGATGATCGGTGATCCCTCGGGCCAATCCAAGACACGTCCTCAGCTTACCCGCGAAGAGGTTGAGGCGAACGTGGTCCGCTACGAACAACAACTTTACCGAATACTCGATCCAAAGCGCACCGAGATTCGCTACAACTCGGAGTGGAGCGAGGCTCTGGGTACACGAGGGGTGCTTGAGCTGCTCGGCAAGTACACGGTTTCCCAGATCCTTCAACGCGAGGATTTTTCAAAGAGGCTTGATGCTGGCGATCCTGTATTCCTTCACGAGCTACTTTATCCCATCTTCCAGGGGTATGACTCGGTTGCGGTAGAGGCTGACGTGGAGCTGGGCGGATACGATCAGCGGCTCAACCTTATCGTGGGGCGCGAGCTTCAGCGCTCCTTCGACCAGCCCCCTCAGGTGATCATGATGATGCCGCTTCTTGAAGGCCTCTCCGGCACCCTCAAGATGTCAAAATCCTACAACAACTATGTTGGAATCGAGGAGCCCCCCTCCGGGATGTTCGGCAAGCTCATGTCCATCCCGGATCGTCTTATAGAGCAGTACTTCGACCTGGCCGCATGCGCGGATGAGGCTAAGCTTGAGGAGGTACGGAAAAGACTTGCCTCGGGCGAGAATCCACGCGATCTGAAGGCTGAGATGGCAAGGATGGTGGTTGTCCGCTATCACTCAGCGCAGACCGCGCGTGAGGCTGAACAGACCTTTAGTCGCGTCTTCTCCGAAGGTGGCGTGCCAGAGGAGATGCCTGAAATCAGGGTTAATCCGGGAAGTAGGTTGGTTGACGTGATCGCCGCAAATGACCTTGCTCCATCCAAAACCCAGGCGCGCAGGCTTATCAAGCAGGGGGCGGTAAGTCTGGATGGCGAGAAGGTTGGGGATGTGAATTACGCCCTCAAGCTTGTCGGTGCATCCGTACTCAAGGTCGGCAAGCTGCGTTTTGCACGGCTCGTACCACACAAATAAATCACCCCACATGATTTACATTCATAACCGCCGCTCGTAGTGCGAACCTTCAGGTTCGCTTATTGGGAGCGAGGCTGAAGCCTCGCACTACATGCTAATCCTCCTTTTCTCCTCCGGAGAAAAGATCGGAGTTAACACTACCTTATTCTCGTGACCCCAACCTTATCGCAATACGTCTCAATCTTGCATTTAGCACAGTAGGGTGATAGTGGGGTACACACATTCTGCCCATAAATTACCAGTAGTCTATTTATTTCTATCCAATATCTCTTGGGTAACTTCTCCCTTAAGGCCGTCTCTGTCTGGTAAGGGTCCTTGGTCTTTACATACCCCAAGCGATTTGTTATCCGGTGCACGTGGGTGTCCACGCAGATCGCAGGTATCCCGAACGCCACAGCGAGGATAAGGTTGGCCGACTTTCGACCTATCCCTGGCAGCGAAAGCAGCTCCTGTATCGTTTGTGGCACATCCCCGTTAAACTCTGAAACAAGCATCCTTGCCGTCTTCTTCAGATGCCTGGCCTTTGTGTGATAGAAGCCCACAGGGAAGATCAGTTCCTCGATCCGTTTTTCTGGAAGTGATGCAATCTTCTCAGGTGTTGATGCCTGCTCAAAGAGCCTGTCCACCGCGGGGCCGGTTGTGTCGTCCTTCGTCCTTGATGAAAGCAGCACCCCAACCAAAACCATGAACGGGCTTGTGCGGTTTTCCTTCTCCGCCAGAGGTGGATTAAGTCGCTTTGTTTCGTCTCTCAGTATACGGAAGACCCTTTCCAGATCTTCTGTTCTCACTGGATCTTCGTGGCTCGGCGCAGGAGATTGATGCAGATTACCGGAATCAACGAAGCGACGGCTATAACAACCAGGTGAATCCAACTCAGAGGAACGGTTTTGAAGATGGTGGCGACCGGGCCGAAGTAGATCACCGCAGCCTGAAGTGCAAGCGAGAGCCCGAACGCGCCGTTAAGGAACAGGTTACGCAGGGTTTGTTTTGAGAAAAGGAAACTGCGCCCCACGCGGAAGTTGAATGCGTGCAGCAACTGACTGAAAACCAGGGTTGAGAAGGCTATGGTGCGGGCGAGATTGACGGTGTAGGCTTGGGCCTGTCCCTCACCCAACCGGGGCAGCCAGCCCGCGAACCAGTTTGGCAGAAGATAAAGCGAGGCGGTGTAGGCGCCGAGTACCCCCACGGTCAATATCAGCCCCTGAAGGATTATGCCCAGAAGCCCCATCTGGGTAATGATGCCTTCACCCAATTTGCGCGGAGGGGAGCTCATTAAATCTCGGTTGGGTTTGTCAGACCCAAGGGCTAAAGCAGGCAAGCCGTCGGTTACCAGATTCACCCACAGGATCTGTATAGGTAAGAGAGGGAAGGGCATCCCCAGAAGCGAGGCTAAAAGCACGGTGAGCACCTCACTCACGTTGCACGACAGAAGGAAGTGGACGAACTTCTTTATATTTGAAAAGATCAACCTTCCTTCCCTTACCGCGGAAACGATGGTGGCGAAGTTGTCGTCGGTGAGGACCATCTCAGACGCCTCCACCGCCACGTCGGTCCCAGTAATACCCATCGCCACCCCGATGTCAGCACACTTCAGCGCCGGTGCGTCGTTTACCCCGTCCCCGGTCATGGCCACTACCTGGTCGCGGTACTTGAGTGCCTCAAGTATCTTTACCTTCTGAAGAGGGGAGATGCGTGCATATACTCCTATATTCTGTACCCGATCATAGAGTTCCTCATCGCTCATCCGGGCAAGTTCCTCGCCTGAGAGTGCCTCTCCTTTAAGACCCACACGCTCGGCTACAGCCTGGGCGGTGGCCATGTGATCGCCCGTGATCATTGCTACGCGAATGCCTGCACTGGTGCACTCCTTGAGTGCACCAGGCACCTCGACGCGGGGCGGGTCGCTTTCTGCTGCCAACCCCAAAAACTCCATATCCTCCTCCAGGGATGAATCGGCGCTCATCTGTGAGACGTCTTTTTTGGCAAAGCCGAGCAGTCGGAACCCCTGACGAGAAAGCCTCTCGCAGCGTCTGTACCATTCTTTACGTTGCCTGTCGTCGAGATTGGCACAGCGTTCCAGAACCATCTCAGGAGCACCCTTGGTCATGGATACGAAACCACTGTCGGTGCGGTGCAGGGTGGTCATCATCTTGCGCTCCGAGTCGAATGCAAGCTCATCTACCCTGGCACAGGATTGACGCATCTGTTCTAAAACAAACCCCCTCTCTTCAGCAAAACGCACCAGGGCGGTCTCGGTTGGATCACCCACCAGCTCCCCCTCGCCCGAGTGATGGGTGTCGTTGCATAAAAGCATTGCCTGAAGAAGCGTCCTTTCGGAGTTCGGATCAAGGGTAAGGATCTTCTCCACCCTCATGCGGTTTTCGGTGATGGTACCGGTTTTGTCTGTGCAGATAAAGCTTGTTGATCCAAGGGTTTCTACCGCATGCAGGCGGCGCACGATGGCGCGGCGTTCGGCCATGCGTCTTACCCCCAAGGCAAGCGAGATGGTAACCGCAGCAGGCAGCCCTTCAGGGATCGCTGCCACGGCTAGGCTGATAGCCACAAGCAGAGGGGTGAGCCAGTTGCTTTCCGCACTTTGCTTGAAGAGCTCGACCAGGAACACCACTGCACAGGTGCCCAGAACTATAAACAGTATCTTGGTGCCTAGCTTGCGCAGGTCTTTCTGAAGCGGGGTTTCTTCCTTCTTGGTTGCAAGGGAGGAGGCCACCTTTCCCATCTCGGTTCCACGGCCGGTCGCCGTTACCACAAACGCCCCACGTCCCTTGACCACGCTGGTTCCCAAAAAGGTCATGTTGCGCTTCTCGCCCAGAAGACGCGTTTGGGCCTCAAGCGGGGCGGTTTGCTTATCCACCGCAACCGATTCCCCGGTGAGGCTGGCCTCATCCACAAGGATGTGCTTGGCGTCTATAAGACGACCATCAGCCGGTACCTTATCACCTGCCGCAAGCAGAACCACGTCGCCTGGAACTAACTCCTCTGTGTCAATTTCTGCTATCTTTCCTTCCCGCATCACCCGGCAGCGCGGGCTTGCCAGTTTCTTTAAGGCCGCCAGGGTCCTGTCCGCGCGGTACTCCTGGACGAAACCTAAGACAGCGTTCAGGATCAGGATTACGCCGATGGCCGCGGCATCGAGCCACTCACCCAGGATAAAGCCCGATACCACCAGTGCCGCCACCAGAATAAGAACGATAGGGTCAACGAACTGGGAGGCGAACATCGCAAGTGGATTCGGTCTCTTCTCTTCAATCCAGCGATTCGGTCCGTACTCCTGAAGTCGCTTTTTTGCTTCTTTTACCGTAAGACCTGAGGCAAGATCGGTTTCGAGTATCTTGCTCGTTTCTTCTGGTGTGCGGCGGGTCCAGTCTGTCGAGTCAGACACTATTTTTTCGACGCTTCCTCCTCAGGCAAGATATGCAGCTCGTGGACGATTCCAAAGAGTTCGCTAAGATCATCAAATACCGGCAGGTGATAGGTACCCACGCAGATGAATATGTGTCGGGCTCGACTTATCTTTGGCATTTCTCCCGTCAACTTTTCACTGCTCAGTACGTTGGCCGTATCTATCATGTCATTGCGGATCTGTGCGTAAACCCGTCGAGCAGCAGCCAGGTTTAAGGGATGGGCAAGAAAGATGGTGTCGTATTCAACAAGAAAGCTTTCTATAGAGTCTGCGGGGAGCGAACTGTAGGAAGCAATCATCAAGACGTAGCGTGCGCGGGCTTTCTCGCTTAATGAATGGAGCGACTCCTGGTCAGGGAAGATGCTGTTGAGGACGGCGAAGTGGATGTCCTTCAGGGTTAGGAGTGGATGTGCCCCGGAGATGAGCCGATGCGTTACTTCTTCCCCCAGAAGCGAGACTATGGGGTCAACTGTAGATATGTTTAGTTCTTTGGCGACCCCGGTGAAGAAGTAGAGCTCGGGCAGTACGGGATCTTCCTCCTCACAACCCTCTACAAGGAATATCCACTCATCTGGATTTTGAATGAAGGGAAGCACGTTGCGCAGGAAGCGAATGATGGCCAGCCTGGACTCGTGACGAATGCCCAAGATATGGATGATGTGATCACCCACAGTATCCGTGCGTTCCTCTATCTTATCCTTTGACATATCGTAGTCCTCAAAGCGTTCCATTGCGTGGCGGTAGACCTGGGCAAGGTTTGTGCCCTTTTGCTCATCGTAGTCTAAGAGTATATCAAAGGTGCTGATTTCGGTCACAGGTGGAGCAGGGCGGCGACAGCTACCGCTGGCCAGCAGTAGCAAGATAGTGACTGCAAGCTCTGTTATCGTTCGCTTACCCTTTATCATCGGTTAAGATTATACAGGGTTTGTAACTTGTCAACCCGACTATGCTCCTTTTCTCCTTTGGAGAAAAGATCGCAGGAATTAGGTTCGTTTTTCCCTAAAGTCTTCAGCACCCCTGAACGGGAAGGATCTGAGATGGAATATGTAGAGGTCAGCCTGACTTTGATCTTCTTTTAATTGCGATCTTTTAGCCATAGGCTAAAAGGAGCATTGGTGTGTTACGGGTTGACTGAATAAAACAGGCGCGGATAATGTAGGTATGGTAGACATGAACACCGCCGATGCGGAGGCGATCTCCCTTACCATCGCCGGAGATAAAGATGCCTTTGCAGTAATCGTGGCAAGATACACGGAAAGGGCTTACCGAATGGCTTTATACGTTCTTGGGAACGAGCAGGACGCGATGGATGTATCTCAGGACGCGTTCATTCGCGCATATCGAAACCTGAACCGTTTCGACACCAACCGCCCATTCTTCCCGTGGTTTGCCACGATTCTCCGCAACCTGTGCTACAACTTCCTGCGGCGTCGTAAACGGAAACAGGCCTATAACATAGAAGACTTTCAAATCGCAGAGCCCTCCTCACCCTCCTCAGGGATCGCCGTCGAGACCAAGATCGTCCTCAATCGTGCGTTGGCAGGGCTTTCGCCGCAGGATAGAGAGATCATCGGAAAGTTCTACTTTGAAGACCTCTCCTACAAGAAGATTGCGGATGAGCTGGGTGTTCCGATCGGAACGGTTATGTCCAGGCTCTACTACGCCCGCAAGCATCTGAAGGATCGTATGTTAAAGGGGGAAAGATGACTCACGAGCGCTTCAAGCATCTGCTCTTGAAGGTGGTTGATGGGGTCGCGACAGAGAAGGAGCGAGAGGAGTTTGAAACTCACATCCGCTCCTGTGAAGAGTGCCGGTGCGAGTACGGAGAGTTCAAAAGTCTGGAGGAACTTATGTCTACCATCAAGTTGAAGGATTTGAGTGAGGACGCGCGCGCCGCTTACGCCCGCTCGCTCTACAACCGTCTGGAGCGGGGGCTAGGTTGGATCTTCCTATCCCTGGGCGCGATCCTTTTACTGGGGTTCGGCGGGTTCATGTTGATAAAGGAGTTCATTATCAACCCCGCGGTATCCATCATCCTCAAGATAGGAGTGTGTGCGGTTCTGGCCGGTTTGATCGTGCTCCTCGTAAGCGTGCTTAAGGAGCGATTGTTTGTTCGCAAATACGACAAATACTCGAAAGAGGTGAAGTTATGATTATATCAACCACTGGAAACGTCCCCGGGTACAAGGTCAAGGAGACTCTGGGGATCGTTAAGGGCAACACTGTTCGCGCCCGGCACATGGGCCGCGATATCCTTGCCGGATTGAGGAACATCGTGGGCGGCGAGATCACCGACTACACCAAGCTTTTAGCCGAGTCGCGCGAGCAGTCGCTTGATAGGATGATCGAACGTGCCTCCGAGCTTGGGGCTGATGCTATCATCGGCATCCGGTTCATGACCTCTTCAGTTATGCAGGGTGCTGCCGAGCTCCTGGCCTACGGCACGGCGGTGAGGTTAAAGAAGATAGGGTAGAACCGATCATCGTCATTGCGAGCAAGTCAAATGCTTACGAAGCAATCTCAAGTAGGGGCTAACCTCAGTGTGCCCTGGTTGGGCATTAGGTCAGCCCGAAATACAAAAGCGGGCCGACTTGACGCGTGACGGGCGTTCAAAACGCCAAAGTCGGCCCCTACGATTTAATAATAGTAAAGTGATGATTCAACTAAAGCGACGATAGTGAAGGCTCAAGGGGCACGCTGTGCCGTGCCCCTACAATCTCCGAAGGAGAAAAGGTTACAGCCAGAAGAGAGCTATTCCAAAAGTAGGAACACAAAGTAAACCAATAAGAGCCTTACGGACTTGGATATTGCGGCCTTTATCCTTGTAACAGTCGGTATAAACGGCCACGTAGTCTGAAGATTTTCCGAGTAATGCAGTGGCAGATGGGGATGGTTCGGCAACGTAGGCGACAACCAGCCCAACAATAGGAAATAAACACCCTAAAGCGAACCATAGAGCACCGTTAAGATCTCGCTCCGCATCAAGTTGGGCCTGAACACATGCGTCCCCTGCTTCCTGGGCCAGCAGTATTGTGGGAACGGCAAGCATGGAAAGCACGATTAAAGTAGATACGATTCGTCTCATGGATTGCCTCCTCTTGGATGTTTAAGATTTATCGGTTGGTTATTGTACGAGGTGGGGGGTATTATGTCAAGCCCTTTTAGCTTAATTGAGGAGGGAAAGTGCTACCATTCTACTATCTTGACCTCTGCATCCTTGGGTATCTTGAAATCCGCAAGATAACTGGGTAGCGCGACGTCGACCTCCACCTCCTTCAAGCGCAGTTCCTCGATGCGGGTGAGCTTGCCTTTTTTAAGCTTGGAGCGCATGAGGTGGGGATAGCGCTTCCCGTCTACGTTTCTGTAATCCCAGAGCTTGACCTCAAGGCTCCAGCCGCGTCCGCTTGTTCGATAAAGAACGAAATTCTCGCCGATGCTTCCGGTTACTATCTCCGTGGAAGCCCTGACTTCTGGATTGTTCCAGTGGAGGAGGAGCGTATCCCCTTTGTTCTCCGATTTTGTAACCTTGAATCCAGCCGCATGCAATTGGTGCTCGAAGTCGAGGTTGAACAGTTGAGGCGCGATCGAGTTGCTCGTGGGCAGGGTGTCCCTTGATATGATACGGAAAAGCTTCTTTTCCTCAGGATAGTAAATGTCAAGCGTATCTTTTTTAATCCACATCAACTGATGAACCGGCGAGGAAACCTCGAAGAGTAAAACCCCTTCTTTAGGCGCATAGAGGTTGCCTTTGACCACTTCCTTTCTGGTGCTGCGTTGGGTGAAGATAGTGGTAAGGGTGAACTGAGCCTGCAGTTCCGTATAGCTAGGATTTACCGCAAGGAGAACGACAAGGAATGAGATGGTCATCAATCAGTGCATCTTATCAGTAGTAAGCAATAGAGCTCAGAAGTAAGCAGCCCCCAACTACTACATAAGCTCCTGTTGCCGTTAAGCATCCATAGAGGGTATTGTTGCCTCGGAGCTTTTTTACTTCCCTTGAATAGCAATCCGTATAAGCGGCCACATATTCAGGAGATTTCCCTAACAGGGCCGAAGCTGACGGTGTGGCGGTTAGGTTATAGCCTACAATTGTAGCTATTATGCCAGCTAACGGAGTTGCTACGCCTGCTATTAATAAACCAAGTGTGAACCATAGTATACCATTGGCATCTTGCTTAGCAGCACTTTGGGCTTGCATGCAAGCATCTCCCGCATCCTCGGCAAGGATAATTATGGGGACGGCTATCATTGAAAGGATAATAAGGGGTGAAACGAACTTCTTCATATCGCCTCCTCGCGTATGATTGAAGTTTAACACACTATTATATTAAGGGGAAGTATTTTGTCAAGTTTTTTAGCTTGATTGGGAGGAGGAGCTGAGAGAAGTCCCCCTTATTAAGGGGGATACAGGGGGATCACCTCCTCTATCAAGGAGGAGAAAAATTCCCCCTCCCTGGTGGAGGGAGACAAAGGGGGCGGGGCGTTAAGCGATTACAACCGGTCTCCGCCGTTGTGCAGATACGCCTCTTAGAGAGGGGTTGATCTGGTTTTATAAGTACAATTTACTCAGCAGACTGCGGGCTAAAGGGCACGAGTAGGGTTCTCTGGCGTTCTCTGAACGTCTTGCCCTCCCACTGATTCTTGTAGGCCTTCATGGCCATAGTGTCGGCCTTGGGGTCGCCCGAGGATTTTTCGATCGTCACCTTAGCCAGTTGACCGGTCGAGTCGATCACCACCCGGAGCGTGCCTTGCTGGGGGAGAACCTGGTCGGCAAAGACCTCTGCTTCCTCAAGGTAGGGTTCGGCTGTCTTAGCCACAGCGGAGGGTTTTGGCTTCTCATCCTTCCGTAACATCCTTTCCGTCCTTAAAGCCTCTGGGGCTGGCTCCCGTTCCGTTGCAACCGTTCCCGCGCCTTTCGTTGCCATATCAGCTTCAGAAGGCATTGTGGCGAGGGGAGATTCCCCGCCTGTCTCAACGGATTCTGCCCCCAGTGTCTCATCAGTAGAGACCAACTTCTTATCCCTCAACTCAATCTTCTGGGCTTCCGGCTCGCCTTCAAACCTTTTGAAGCTCACGTCTGACTTCTTTGGTGGGGCGGTGATCTCTGCGATTTCTTCTTCTGTGAACTTCGCAGGTGCTCGTTTAAGAAACGGTATGCTTATGACTATTGCAAGGAACACTGCCACAGCTGCGGATAGGTATGGAAGCAGCCTGAATCCCAGTGGTCGGGGACGGTGAGGGCGTATTATGGCTTCCCTCCTGGGGATAAGCCTTCTTGTGACGCGATGAGAGAAGCTGTGCCAGTAGTGTTTACCTGGATCAGGCACCCGCTCCGCGTCCCCATCTATAAGCAGCTCATCCAGGGCCCCAAGTTCAGCGAGCTTCGCCTGACATTTTGGACACTTTGCAAGGTGGCTTTCTACTTCTTTTCGCTGCGCCTCTGAAAGCTCCCCGTCATGATAGGCTTGAAGAAGTTCTTCTATCCCCTTGCAGTTCATAGCAATTCCTTGAGTTCCTCTTTCACCGCCTGGCGGGCACGAGCAAGGCGCGACATCACGGTACCGATTGGTATATCAAGCACCTGAGCGATCTGGGAGTAAGGCCAGTCTTCATAAACCCGTAACACAAGTACTTGTCGTAACTTAAGGGGCAATCTTGCAATGGCGGCATGGACCTTGCGCCGGGTCTCGACCTGTTCCAAGACACTCACCGGGTTATCAGCAGAGGGTTTGCGCTCAAGATCGGCGTCCACCATCGGCAAGCGGCGCTTCTTGAGATGGTTGAGCGTGAGATTGATCGCGATACGGTATATCCACGGGCTGAATGGGTAGCGCAGATCGAAGCGGCCTATGGCCTTGAAGGCCCTGATAAACGCCTCCTGGGCCAGATCGTCGGCCTCGGTATGGTTTCTTACGAATCTGTAGATCACTGTATACACCCTTCTTTGATAACGCTGGACCAGTTTGCCGAATGCATCGGTGTTCCCGTTCTTTGCTTCGGCTAAGAGTTTCTTTTCATCCTCAGGCGGTTGTGTTGGTTCTGCCTGTGGCTTTGCCTCTTCATCTCGTAATACAGGAATAGGCATGATTTATTCCCGTGACAGGAAGCGCCGCACGTCGGCGTCCATCTCCGCTGGGTCGCGTCCGGTGCGAAGCACGTGGTGTGGTAGCTCACCCTCAGGCTCAAAGCGCTCCTTCATCGCCAGGTATATCTCCCAGGTGGCGTCGGACTGTTTATCGCTCTCCTTGCGCTGCTTGATCCATGTCCTGACCTGCTCGTCCGAAGCCTCGCATCTGATGAAATGAACCTCGGCTTCCAGCTTCTCTCCCGCCTCTTTAAGTTCAGCACGCTCCTTTTGCTTGCTGTAGGTAGCGTCTATTATAAGTGACTGGTTTTGTGCGAGATAGGTTCGAGCCTTATCCTTTAACGCCTCATAGACCCGGTTGCTCATCTCAGGTGAGTAGAGGTCTTTGCCGAAGGATGCATAGTGATGCTCGTCGAGCGAGGCGCCTGCAAGCAGTCTGCGAACAATATCCGATCTGATATGGATAGCGTTCGTCCAGTTCCGGGTTCTTGATGCCATAAGCGATTTGCCGGTTCCTGGGAGACCGTAAAACACGATCAGCCGAGGCGTGGAAGATAGTGTGGACGCGTACAGCCTTGCCAGATCAAAGTATGCACTGGCACGATTCTTTATCTCCGCTGGATTTACAGGGTTCTGTCCCAATTGGAAGCCGATCACCTTACCCCGAACGTAGGCGCGGTAGCAGCGGAAGAAGTCGTGGAAACGCAAAAGCTCGTAGTCACCGGTCTCGTCCAGATAGCGGTCAAGCAGGAAATCCGAAAGATTACGTTTTCCATGGAAATCCAGATCCATGGTGAGAAACGCAAGGTCCGCGGCTGTGTCCGAGCAGGCAAAGCGCAGGTTGAACTCGATTCTATCAAAGATATGAATCTTACCTTCGTGCACGAAGATGTTGCCCGAATGCAGATCGCCGTGGCAGTATTTTATCTTACCATCCTTCTCCCGCTTGCGGAAATCTTTCTCCTTCTCTGCAAGGAAGCGCTCGATTTGCCCATTGATGAAATCAAAGTCCTGGGGGGATATGGTGACGTCTTTCACATCCTCTGTCTGGGCAAAGTTCTCCTCCCAGTTGAAGCGTACGCTCTTAAGCGAACCCTCTTTGGTAATCTCATCCGACGTTCTTGCTTTCTCGTGGAACTTTGCGGTCTCGCGGGCTAACTTATCTATAATAACGTAGCCTACTTTATCCTCAACAAGCAGGTAGCTCATCATGGTTTCCTGGGGGAGTTCTTTCATAACCACAGCATACTCCACGACTTCCCCGTTCTCACCCAACTTAAGATTGCCTTTTTCATCCAGGGTGATGGGTTCGACCCCCAGATAGAGATCGGAAAGCTCGCGGTTTAGCTCGACCTCACGTTCGCAGAAGGTCTTGCGTTTCTCTAATGTAGAGAAATCAAGGAACCCGAAGTTTACCGGTTTCTTGATCTTATAGGCACGTTTTCCTGTGAGGAACACCCAAGCGGTGTGGGTTTCGGCCCTGCGGACTTTTTCTACATCATGTGAATAAAACCCCGGATTACTGAAGGCCTCAAGGATTCTTTGCTGCACCGCTGCTCCTCTTAAGCTTATGCCAGCAGGCGTCCGATCTGGGTGGCGGTCTGTTTGAGATTCTCTTTAGTTGCAGCTATAGCCTTGCTGCGATCGATCGGCCCTGGTTGTATGGATATGGCGGCAGTCCTGCGGTCGCGTGGTGCTATCTGAACCCCTATCTCTCCGCACAGGAGTATCAGTTTGCTGTGCGGCAACCGACGCAGCGCCCCTATTACCTTGTAAGATAGGCTCTGCTTGTCCAGTCTGCCCTCGCCGGAGATTACGATGTCTTCTTTCTTCAGCTTATCCCTGAGGCCTGAGAGTCTTAGGAGGTAGTCTGCGCCGCTCATTAGCTTGCAGCCTGCAAGGACGGCGAACCCGAATGCGATGCCTCCTGCAGCACCCATGCCTCGGCGGTGATCAAGCCTCTGAGCGATTGCCAGTTCGGCCACCTCTGCGTAGCGCTGCAGGCTGAGTTCAAGCGCCTTAAGCTCTTTTTGGCCGGCACCCTTCTGAGGGGCATAGATCAAGGCTCCATATGGGCCGAGTAAGGGACTGTCGACGTCCCAGAGTATCAGTACCTGTTTCTTGACCCTCGGGTCTATGCCGGATAGATCTATTCTTTCAAGGTCTGTAAGTTCAGCAGGCCCAAGCCCCAGTGGATTATCTTTTGAATCCAGGAAACGAACACCTAAAACCTCCAACGCATCCCTGCCCCCGTCAACCGTGGCGCTTCCTCCCAGTCCAACGACCACCTCCTCCATGCCCTTATCAAGCAGTGCAAGGATAGCCTCGCCCAGCCCTTTTGAGGTGGTTTTAAGGGGGTCGCGTTCCTGGGGGGCCACGAGCCTGAGTCCGAGGATGGAGGCCGATTCAATAAAGGCCTGCCTGCCTGAGATAAGCGCTGAGGTTTTGATCTGCCTGCCGGCAGGGTCGGTTACCTGAAGTGTCACGTTCCTCAAGCGTTGGCCCTTGAAGTAGTATGAGATGCATTCCAGGAATCCGTCGCCGCCGTCTGAAAGTGGGTAGAGTTCGATCTTTTTCCTCTTCAGGCTGCTTTTCAGGCCTGTGGCTATGGCACGTGCCGCAGCAACAGGTCCCAAGGCCTCCTTGAACGCTGTTGGAGCTACGATGATCATTTTGACCTCACCATCAGGTTAAACTCCTCAAGCAGTCTTGTGATGGCTCGCTTAAGGCTGCGCGCACGCAAAAAGAAGGTCAGTTTGAGTTGGGAGGTGGCAAACGCCTCTATGTGAACGTTTTCTGCGCGCAGTACCTCGAATGCGCGTCTTGTGATATGCGCATCCTGCCCTGCACCAGGACCCACAAGCGAGACCTCGCTTATCTGCTTCATAACAGAGAGTCTTGCCGCACCGGTCTCCTTACGGAATGCGTTTAATATCTTCTCGGTTAGAGGGGCATCTTCTTTTGATACGATGAAGGCTAGGTCGAAGGCTTCTGCCTGGGGGTGACCATGTGAGTAGGATAGGATATGTACCCCAACATCAGCCAGACGAGCGACCGCCTGAGTCATCACGAGTGGATTCTTGGGCACATCCTTAACCGTGAACCGCACCAGTCCTTTCTGCTGCGTGACGGCGCGCACAAAGCGGTCCTCGAGCTCCTTGAAATCCCTAACCTTGGTTCCTCGCTTTTCAGGAGCAAGGCTTGAGCGTACCTCCAGTGGAACCTTGTAGCGCATGGCTAGTGCCGCAGCACGTGGATGCAGCACCCGGGCGCCGTAATCGGAAAGCTCAACAAGTTCCTCGTAGCTTATCCTTTCTAGACACGTGGCTTTTGGAAACAGGTGCGGGTCTGCCGTGCACAACCCCTTGACTGTCTTGTATAACTCACAAGAATCTGCGCCCAGAAACTTGGTAAGGGCCACTGCCGTGGTATCCGATCCGCCGCGGCCAAGCGTGGTTACCTCTTTGCCCTCAGCACTTACGCCCTGGAACCCGGCAACTATCGGGATATAACCGGCGGCAATGGTCTCCCTTAGCCTGTTGCCGCGCACGAATAGTATCCGGGCGTCGTTGTGGCTCTCGTCGGTGTGTATGCCTACCTGTGAACCGGTAAAGGAGCGGGCCTTGACCCCTCGTTCGGCAAGTGCCATGGCCAAAAGGCTCATGGTGATGCGCTCACCAGCGGTAAGAAGCATGTCAAGCTCCCTGCCTTTGGGTTTGGTAGTTACAGATCGTGCTAAGGCGTTAAGCTCATCGGTCTTAGTGCCCATCGCCGAGACCACAACCACCAGCTTATCTTCTCTTGCCCTGTCAGCTAGATAAGAGGCCACCCTTTTTAATTGCCGCACGGTGGCGAGTGAACGACCTCCGAACTTGGTTACTATCAGAGCCATTTCCCTAAACGATCCACAGCTTCTTGGATTTGAGCGCGGTCGAGTGTCAGCGAGAAGCGAACGTAGCCCTCGCCTGCCTCGCCAAAACCTATACCCGGTGTCACAAGGACGCCGGTTTCAGCAAGCATCTTGCGAGCGAACTCCAGGGAGGAACTGTCTTTATGTGGAACCTGTGCCCATACGTAGAATGTGGCCTTTGTGGATGGGATCACCCAGCCCAGCTGGTTGAGCCCTGCAAACAAGGCACCTCTGCGCGATTTATAAAGGGCCCGTATCTCTTTACCCACTTCGCCTGCCAGCTCAAGGGCGGTCTGGGCCGCTCGCTGGATCGCTACGAAGACCCCGGAGTCGGTGTTCCGCTTGATCTTTAAGAGGGCGGCGATCATCCGTGCATTTCCGACAGCAAACCCGATACGCCAGCCGGTCATATTGAAGGTCTTGGAGAATGAACCGAACTCCACTGCGCACTCTTTGGCTCCTGGCACGGCAAGTATACTGGTCGGTTCCTCGTCGAAGTAGATCTCGGAGTAGGTGTTGTCGTTGGCAAGCCACATGTTGTGAGCGCGCGCAAACTGCACCGCCTCGGCAAGATGGATGGGTGAAGCTACGGCTGCGGTGGGGTTTGAGGGATAGTTAAGGATCAGTAGTTTGGTCTTATGAGTAGCCTTAAGGCGTGGAATATCCATAATGAAGTGATTTGCTTCAAGCAGATGGGCAGGGATAGGTGTCCCTCCTGCAAGGAGGGTCTGGTTGCGGCAGACCGGGTATGAGGGATCGGGATAGATCACCTCATCGCCCGGATCAACAAGTGCCCAGATAAGGTGGCCTATACCCTCCTTTGAGCCGATGAGCACACAGACCTCGGTCTGGGGGTCCAGGTCCACTCCAAAGCGATCCTTGTACCAGTAGGCGATGTCTCGGCGAAGGCTCAGCGTTCCCTCATAGCTGGGGTAACGGTGGGTAGACGGATCGTTTGCCGCGTGAGAGAGAGCGTTAACGATCTCAGGGTGGGTCGGCTGATCAGGGTCTCCTACACCGAAGTCAATGACCCCCTCTCCGTAGGTGGCTTTAGCCGCATCAAGCTCTGCAAAGAGGTAGGGGGGAAGCAGGTCTAAACGCTTGGCGTGCTCTCTCAACTTTCCTCCAGGATATCAGCGAATTGATAGAATCTTTTCGGTTTATGTGCGATAAATCTTATTGCTTTCAGTGTTCCTTTGGCGAAAGCTAACCTGCTTGAAGCCCGATGTGTAAGCTCCAGTCTTTCGCCTTCGGTCGCAAAGTAAAGGGTGTGCTCGCCCGCCACGTCGCCTCCGCGCAGGGCAAGGACGGCCAGTTCGTCCGGGGCACGCTCTCCAGTGTAACCCTCACGTCCGTAGATGACTTTCGTGATCCTCCGGTTCGCTTTGATAATCCCTGCAAGCTTCTTTGCGGTTCCTGAAGGCGCGTCCTTTTTGTGGCGGTGGTGCATCTCAACTATCTCAACGTCGTAGTCGGGCAGCGCCCTTGTTGTTTCTGCGGCAAGCTTGAACATAAGGTTCACGCCTACAGACATGTTCGGCGCCCATAGAATAGCTCTCTCTGCAGCGGATTCCTTGAGTCGGTTGAGATCTTCCTCTGAGAGCCCGGTTGTACCCGAAACAAGCGGCAGTCTGGAGGGTCTCATGGTCTCGATGATCTGGAATAGACCCTCAGGCGATGTAAACTCCACCACCACGTCAGCCTCCTCCAGAAGACTCGCCAACTCCGCCGTGATGTCCATCCCATAGCGGGACTTACCGATATCTGGATGATCGGCTCGCTCCACGATTCCCACAAGCTCCATATCCTCGGCCTCACTCACCAACCTTGCTACCTCCCCGGCCATGCGGCCGCAGCCGCCTGCAACTATTACCCGGATCATACCGCCAGACCGTATGCAAGCATCGCTTCGCGAAGCTTTGCCAGGTTCTCTTCGGATACCGGTGCCAAAGGCAGACGCACCTCGCCGGAGTTTATGCCCATAAGACCGGTTGCCGCCTTCACCGGCCCGGGATTGGTCTCCGTAAAGAGTGCCTTCACGAGCGGAAAGAGCTTCTGGTGTATGGTCAGCGCAGCCTCGAAATCGCCCTGTTCGAAGAAGCGCACCATGTTCGCGGTGTCATACGGGGCGATGTTGGAGACCACCGAGACCACACCCTTGCCGCCAACAGCCAGGATGGGCAGTGTCAAGCTGTCGTCTCCTGAAAGCACGGCCAGTTTCTCCCCGCAGCGCCTGACGATATCGGTGGACTGATCCAAGTTGCCCGATGCCTCCTTCACCGCCACTATCTTATCGTACTTGTCTGCAATCCGCTGGACGGTCGCAGGGAGTATATTCCCGCCAGTGCGTGAAGGCACGTTGTAGATAACTATGGGCAGGTCGGTCTGTTCACAGATCTCGGCATAATGTCTGTACAATCCCTCCTGGGTGGGTTTGTTGTAGTATGGAGTGACCACAAGTGCCGCGTCAGCTCCCAACTTCTTAACCTGGTTTACCCTCTTGATAGTCTTTGTTGTGGAGTTGGTGCCTGCGCCTGCCAGGACCGGGACCTTACGGTCAGCTTCTTTAGCCAACTTAACGGTGGTGGCGATCATCGTGTCTTGTTCTTCTTCTGTAAGCGCGGGAGTTTCGCCGGTTGTGCCGCAGGCCAGAAGCCCGTCAATCCCTTGCTCTACCTGCCAGCGGACGTGTTTCTCCAGCGCTTCGGTATCAAGTTTGCCGTTTCGAAACGGCGTGACGAGAGCGGTTATCGCGCCTCGGAACATTTCGCCTCCTTGAGTTAACTATACTCGATTTGGGAGGAAAATCAAGATTTGGATGCTCCTTTTCTCTTTACAGAGAAAAGATCGCAGAGGGGACCTCGAGACTGTATTCCGTCATCGCGAGGGAGTCGCAGACGACCGTGGCGATCTCATAGCTTAAACGAAGGTAACTACCCTAACCATCACATGTAGTGCGAGGCTCAGTGTGCCCCATTGGGTATCAGCCTCGTTAAAACAGGCGAAGAGCCTAGGCAAGTTATTTAAATAATTGGCTTTGCCCCAACAAGAACTCTTTGGAAAGCAACTCGTCGGAGATTTTCTTCTCGGCGGGCAAATATATCCATACCGGTATTTCCGAGGTGGACAAATACTTACATAAGAGGGGACCGACATCTCGCCATTCAAGCCTGCCAAGTCCACACCCAAGGGCTGGAAGAGCCAAAGATCTTATACCTTGATTTCTGTAATTGTCCCGAAGCCACTGTAATCCTTTTTCTATAGTATGTATATCTGAATGTTTTCTCCAATGTTTCTTTGTTGGGAAGAGAAGAAACCATGTTTCGCCGTTGGATGGAGTTAAAGTCGATGGCTCCTCTGCCAAGAGATCATAGTAAGAAGACTCACGTTTATATAGGTGGGGTCTACCTATTCTTAGCTCACCTTTGCGACATAAGTCCTGGTAGTACACATATACATCTGGGAATTGACATTTCGCTCTCGAAGCAAGTCCCTTACCCATAACGCCTACGCAATTGACACTCACCGTAAGCGTCTGTTTCTTAGAGAAGAACATGTCTCCTTCAACCAGAGAAAGATAGGGAGTAAGGATAGCTCTGATAGGAGATTGAAAAAACATCTTGGGGGATGGTACAATTGGAAGATCGGTTTGCTGAAGTATCTCCTTATTTCTTTCTTTGGCTTCATGGCTTGCGACGTATATTGTTTGAATCATATCGGGGGCGATCTCATCCGGAACAAGACACTCAGCCATAATTGTTCTTTTAGATCCATCTTCTTCTTTCCACCATTCTATATTGATGTTTTCTCTAATTTGAGGAATGATCCTTGCGAACTCGCTTGGAGGCAATATCTCTGATAGCGAATGAGCAGCGTTCCCTGTGGAAACGAATGTGTCTTTTCTGTTTAATATATCTGGGCGTACGCTGAGAACAATAATATTCTCTGGAGACTTGGTGTTCAACACCCTATAGAGCATTGGATTTCGGGGCTGAAAATAGAGGTTAGCAAAACTCCATAGACTTTTACCATTGGGAGCTAATCTGTGACGACGGCTCGAAACAATTTGGGCGTCATATATTGGTGTAAATTGAATATCTTGTGCTTCGACCTGGTCATGAGATAGAATTCCTCTCTTTAATATGGATGGCAAGTTGTTAATATGGGCGATATAATACAATCCCCTGACGCCTCTATTCTCCATGAGATTTATCCTCCAATTCGATCAAAGTGATCTGTATTCAAACCAGATGATACCCACCAGCATCTTCTTGTCAAGAACTTTTACTCCTCCTCTCCTAGATTGACCGTGGGAGAGGTTGTTCACTTCGGTGCGTTGGCGGTGAAGCAATGAGGGACAAGTAAGGGCCGGCTCGCGCCAGACCTGATGCGTTAAGACCGGCCCCTACCGAGTTACGTTCAGGCTCGCGAAGCTACCCCCGGCAGTTACCCTCCTTTTCTTTCGTCTGGCACTCGTCGCAGAGTTCGCCATAGGTAGGCCTTTTATAGCTCACATTTACATCTGAACCCGTAGGATAATTAGAACAGTTGGTGCACCAGTGCCAAGTGTCGCTGTTTTTTCTTTTGACGTACCTCGGCATCGTACCCTCCTTTGGACTTATTCGTCCAGGTTGACATTTGTGAAAGGAACAGGATTGGCCTGATTCTTTTTTGCACTCTCTATACATCTCGTTGCTTTATTATATTGAACTTTTTAGAAAAGTCAAGTCCTTTACGTATTATCAGGTATGTGTTAGTTTATCCTTGAAGGTTTACTTCGGTGCGCAGACGGCGAAGTAGGCGGGCCAGTCCACCTGGGTGATCTGCAGACTGTTGCCGTCAGGATCGGTAAAGAGCGCTGAACTCCACGGCCTTTTTGAGATCGGAAACGGTCAAGCCGATTGGTTTGTAAAAGGTTATCGGTGGTATCACGGGTGTTACGAGTATTACGGGTGTTGCGAGTATTACGGGTGTTGGGGGTGTTACGGGTGTTACGGGTTGACATCGATTGAGTAGCTCATATACTTTGCCCATGACCTACGGGATTGATATTTCTGAGGAGGAGATCCGTTGGGTTCGCCTGCCTAAAGGAGAGAACCCGGCTGCTTGCGGTCGTATCCAGCTTGAGGATAATGACCGCTCGCCAAGGCGGATCAGGCAGGTGCTTAAGGAGTTCTTCTCCCGCGAAAGGGTGTCCCGCTTTGTGTTTCCCTTGTGCGGTCAGGGGGTGCGTGCCAGGGTTTTTGCCTCCGACAAGGTGGACATCTCCGAGCTAGAGGATAACGTGGCCTGGGAGGCAAAGTTCATGCTTACCTATGACACACGCCGCGACGTCTTAAGCTTCGATCCTTTACGCAGCGTAGGCAGCCAGACCTGGATTGTTGCAGTGACGGCTCCGCTTGAGGTGATCCAGCGCAAAAGCGGGCTCTTCCCCAAAAACCCTACCCATATCGAGACCGCGTTGACCGCGCTTGCGAACGCGGTGCTTCGCTCCAAGTGGGGAGAGAAGGATATTATTATCCTGCATCTTGACCGTAGCAGAGGTTTCCTTGTTGTTGTAAGTCACGGCAATCCGATCCTTATGCAGGAGATCCCTCGGGTCAATCTGAAAGAGGCAAGGCTTAGCGAGGAGGCTTTGAGCCTCTGGCATGATGAGCTTAAGGTCAGGCGCAACTTCCTTCCCCAGGACAAACGCAGGCTGGATCACTTCCTCTTGTCCGGTGAGGCGGCACTTGTGCCTGAGAACGCCCGAGCCCTTGGTGAGTGCATTGATCTGACGGGCGAGGTGTTTGATCCCTTCGAAGGGGTGGAGATTGAAGGCGAGAAGGATAAGGCACCGCTTTTTACCCTAGCCTATGCATGCGCTTTGAGGGGCGAGTGATGATACGCATCGATCTTGCCGTGCCGAGACGTCGTGAAAGGCTGACCACCTGGCATTATCTCGTCATCTGGGTGTGTGTCTTTCTTTTCGTGGTGGTTGGTGCAGGTATAGGTCTTGTGTTTCAAGGACGGCGTTTGAAGAGCATCGAGCAGGAAAACGCCAGCCTTAGGGCAACGAGCGATTCGCTTAAGACCCAGAAGACGGCTGTTGCCCACTACGAGAGCATTGAAGCCCAATACCGCGAGCTTCTCGGCAAGATAGAGGATGCGAGCCGGTATAACGAAAGGTATCTGGAGGTAATGCGGCTCCTGGATGCCAAGCTCGGCCCGCGTATGAAGCTCGTTTCGTTCCAGATCGAGGCCGACAGCGCAACAGCGATGGTCCTGGCACCCTCAAATCTGGAAGTTCGGCGCTATGTGGACGCGCTCTTGGGGAGCGCGATGTTTGAGCTTATCACGAGCGAGCCGCAGGGATCGCGTGAAGGGTTGATACAACACAGACTCCTCCTGAGGGTGAGATGAAGGTTGCCATAAGCGTTATCTTCGGGATACTGACGGCTCTTGTCTTAGTGATCGGAGGCTATCTGGGGTTTGCAACCATCAGGGAATCGAAGGGCCTTTTGGGGGAAGTGGACTCGCTTCAAACAAGAGTAAACTCGCTTAAGTCCGAGGTAGCTGGCCGGGCCGAGCGTTTGCAAGAAGAGGCTACAATAACGGCTGAACTTGACAGCCTTCGGAGCGCGCTTCAGGCATCCGAAGAGGGCCTTGAGGAGCGATTCACCCATCGGGGCCGGCCTACCTCGAAGGCCGTGATATCCGATTCCCAGAAGGTGGAAGGTATCTATCCTTTCAAACTTAAGGTTGATGGCGCCGCCTCGGCTGTTGATTCCTTCCTTATCGAACTCCAGAGACAAGTGCCGCTTGTGCGTTTCGAAAAGCTTGAAGGGGTCAGAAGGGGCAGGAACCTGAGGCTTGAAGCGACCGGGTCGGTGCGCTTCCCGCGATAGCCAGTAACACACCAATCCCATGAATAGCTCTGATGATAAAGACTTGGGGAGGCTGCGCGAGATAGTAGAACGGTTGCGCAGCCAGTGCCCCTGGGATCGTAAGCAGACGCTTTCTTCCATAAAACATCTTTATATCGAGGAGGCCTACGAGCTTTCCGAGGCGTTGGAGTCTGGCGACGGTGCAAGGATTGAGGAGGAGCTTGGTGATCTTTTATACATCGTTTTGATGGGTATCCAGATAGCCAAGGACGCGGGTCTGACGGATTACGAGAAGGTCGAAGAGATAGCGTCAGCCAAGCTTATCCGCCGCCACCCACACGTGTTTGGAGAAACGAAGGTATCAGGGGAAGGCGATGTGCTTGCCAACTGGGAGCGCATCAAGGAAGCGGAAAAGAGGGGAGAGGCGGGATTTTTCGAAGGCATCCCCAAGTCCTTGCCCGCTCTCATTCGCGCCCAGATGGTGCAGGAGCGCGCAGCGCGGGTGGGTTTCGACTGGCGAAGCGCTAAGGGTCCTTTGGCCAAGGTCAGGGAAGAAACCCAGGAGTTAACCGAACACATCGGGAAGGCTCATGATGATCTTGAGCACGAGCTTGGAGATCTGTTGTTTTCGGTGGTGAACCTTGCCCGACACATAGTGGTGCGAGCAGAGGAGGCACTCGAGTGGTCGAATAAGAAGTTCGAGCAAAGGTTTGAAGGGGTTCGGAGATTGGCTGCTGAGCGTGGGCTTGATCTGGCCAAGATGGATATCGAGGAGCTGGATAAGCTTTGGGACGAAGTCAAGGAAGCCGAACACTGATTATTTAACCACAGATTACGCAGATTAGATTTGTAGTGTAGGGACGGACTCTCCAGTCTGTCCGTGTTTTTTGCGATCTTTTTAGCCGGAGGCTAAAAAGGAGCACACTGGGATGAAGCAGAGCCTCAAAAACGCAAACAGATATAGGAGACCTACCACGATCCACGTCTGATACTCACGAAGGGCCCAGGGAAGCTTGAACCTGCGAAACAAGGGACCTTCGAATCGCCTGGGGAAGAAGGGGGAAACCCTTTGACGGTATTCGTCATATTCCTTGCCGTGCTTCAGAGAAAGACGCTTCTCCTCGGCTCTGGCGATCAAGACGTAGAGGGCTACGAATCCCACTGAAGTCAGCACAATCAGTATCCAATGCGGCCTTAGCAGAACCAATCCTGCCGCTACCAGCAATGCATTGCCGATGTATAAGGGGTGTCTGAGGAGGGCGTAAGGGCCGCGGGTGGCTAAATGATCTGTGGTGATCTGCCTGTTGCGCGAGGTCGGACCTATGAAACCCGCGGCCCAGAACCTTATCAGAAGTCCTGGTATAAAAAGAACTGCGCTCCATACACTTATCCAGGGATGGGAAAAGGCGAGCAACAAAAGCACCCAGAGCGTCGCCAGAACGCTGCGGGTACGGAAGAGGATTTGGTCTAAAGGAACCTTCAAGCCAGCCTTCTTAAGTCTTCAATGAGACCTTTTAGCTTTAGTAATTGTCCATAAGTGCGGATGGGTGAGGTCGTGAGGGATTACTACAACCGTTATTTGTCAGGCTCTTATGGTTGGTACAGATTCTTCCCCTCCCTTGACGGGAGGGGGTAGGGGGAGGATAGTGTTTTGTGCTGCGAACAAAAGCATTTCCTTTCTTACTTACGTGAAGAGGTCTGAACATCGCTGTTACCAAAGCAAGCTGTTGATTTAAACAAGCTTGGCAGTTTACAACTCATCAAATCACTTCGAGTTCATAGATGATCACCTTCGCCTTCAATGCAGGTAAATCTCTACCTTCTTGCCTTCTTCGTCCTTTACCTCGAACACCTTGCCGGGCTGTGCCTGGTCCAAAGCCGCAAGGATGGTGTCGGCAGGGATCTCCTGTTTAGCAAGCACACTCGCAGGGATGAAGTTCATGGCGAATCGCGCCAGGGACAGGGGCAGATTTATCCTCACGTTGGGCTTCTCCTTATCTTTCTCGAAGATCAAGAGGGTTATTTCCCGAGCCTGAGGTCTTGCACCTTCTATGGCTTCAATCAGCTTCTCCGCCTCTTCTGCCGATATCTTTCCTTCGCTTACCATCCTTAAGATACGCAGGGTGGCTTCGCTACTCATGACAACAGTTACCCTTGCTTTTGCCGCAACGTATCTCCTCCACCGCCTCGTCCACGTTGATCTTGCCTTCTTCGAGTTTATCTATGATGACGGTTACCTTGCGAGGCTTGCGTTTTAAACGGTGGAGTATAACGCGAATGATGATCGCAATTCCCACTACCACGATCAAGGCCCACCACCACTGGCCGAACCCGGCTATCAGCCCGATATTGGAAAACCAGATGGCTAATCCTACCACCACTAACAAGAGCGCCCAGAAGGTTCTCCAGCCAACATGTTTGAATGGGATTCCTCTCCTTGAGCGTCTTATCGCCGACTGGATCAGTTCCACCAGACCGAGAAGTCCGATGATCACAAAGATTATGGGCCAGGCGACTTTGAAGGCGAAGGTTTGCGGGGCAACACTCGATCCCAGCCAGATCCAGAAGCCGATCCAGACTACAACCAAACCCCAGAATATCCCGCGGATCATCTTGCTCTCCTTTCAGATTGGGTACGTATCTTGACAGCTTCCAGCTTTTGTTCTTCTCTGCGTTTGAGCAGGAGGTAAAGCCCCGCAAGGATTCCAGCCAGAACTAGAGTGGCTATCCCCACTGCAAACCCTAAGTTATGGATAAGCCCTGAGATCATCTCTTCCTCCTTCGGATGTTTTCTTCAGCCGTTTCTGGGCGCCTTTCCGCTCTCAGCACGGCTATAAAATAGATGGTGGCAAGGATTCCTGCCAGGATAAGACCACCTGCCCATATCGTGATGCCTAATATCCCGGCAAGCCCTGCGATCATTTACTTGCTCCTTTTGCGCAGAGTGATGTCACCATGCTTTGTCTTGACGTAAAGTTTCGCCTCAGGTTTCCCTAAAACGGCTTTGAGTTCATCCTCTTCGTCAGAAGGCTCAAGGTCGAAGTCGCTTGAGATGTCTCCATATTTGGGTTTGTGGATGGTAAGCTCAACGTTTGCCTTTTCAGGGATTGTGAGATTGATATCCCCACCACCGAGCTCGATGCGTCCCACCCCTCGGCATGCCGAAAGGTCAAGGTCTATATCGCCGCCGCCCACTCGAATGTCGAGTTCAGCTGAGATATCTTTGCCTCGGACATCGCCGCCGCCTACGGCTGTGGTGAGCCTTCCTGAGATATTCTTAAGCTTCAGGTCGCCTCCGCCGCAGCGTATTGACAGTTCCGAAGCGAGATTGCTTGCCGAGACGTCACCAGCGGCTGCTTTTAGCTCCACCTCCTGGGATTTAGGAACCTCTATGTCGATGTCGCCGGACATAGTTTTGATTAAGAGCTCGTCTTCGGTTTCCGCTACCTTATGTCCGCCCTGAAGCTTGATGCGGATGGATTGCTCGTCATCCCCGGTGATCTTCACATCGCCGGCTACCGCCTTGACGGTGAATCGTTCCCTGGGGTCGAACTTGAGTTCCTTTTCCTCGCCAGTGTCCATAAAAGGCACGCAGCGCTCGATCATATCCGGCAGGTCTTTCAGACTGAGCTCCACCTTACGGGCGATTCGCTTGCCGAGATCAGATCCCGGTCCGCGCTGGGTAAAACGGAATGGCTCGCCCAGCGCCTCAAGGAGCTTTGTCGCCTCCTCAGCTGTTATCTTGCCTTCTTCCAGCAACTTAAGTATTCGTTCTCTTTCTTCCATTCCTTCCTCCTCAGCCGCAGCAGCCGAACGTCATGAGCTCCGCATCTTCGGGGTCCTCGCAACACTCGCCCCTCATCTTGACGATCACCTTCTTATGAGGGGGATGGCAGCAGGTGTCGAAGTGATGCCTGCCGAAGCTGTGCTTGATGAACATCGGTCCACAATGTGGGTGAGCGTGTGTGCTACGGGCGTAGCTCTTATTCAACGCCTCCAGGAGGTTGGCCGCCTCATCGGCTGTTATCTTGCCCGTTTCTAAGAGTTCAAGTATCTTTTTGCGTTCTTCCATCATATCCTCCGTTACTCGCTGGATTCGCTTTTCTCAGACTCTGCACCCTTGTCAGGTTCGCAGCACTCCTCGTCCTTGGTTTCACAGCACTCATCCGAGGTTGACTCGCAACACTCATCCTTAGGCTCGCAGCAGGGCTCGCCCAGGGCTTTAAGGAGGCGGGCCGCCTCGTCCGCTGTTATCTTGCCGTCTTCCAGAAGCTTGAGGATTCTTTCCTTTGGATTCATTGTCTTCTCCACTTGGTCTTTAGTTACCTATGAACAACCCGCGAAGCAGATTCCTGAGATACCCGTCGTCGGGCTTGGTCCTTCTTAGGACTATTCTTGTCCTTTTTTGTTCTTTCACGTCTTCCTCCTTTAGGTTTCTTCTGACTCTTCTTTTTTGATGAGCCTTATCGCTTCCTCGGCGGAGAGCTCGCCTGCTTCCAGCCTGTCCAGCACCTCGTTTATCTCTTCATGGGAGGCGCGGGCGGTGATGATGCCCATCTTGGCCAGTAATGCGTCCAGACGGTTACGCACCGTAGGGTAGGAGAGCGCCAGTTCCCTCTGAATCTCTCTTAAGCTACCCCTGGAGCGCAAGAAAAGCATCAAAAACTCGCGCTCCTCGTCTGTAAGTCGCGCGAACATGGGAACTTCGAACTCTCCCCGGATCTTTACCTCGCACTTGCGGCAGCTAAGTTCCGAAATATAGAGACTTCCGTTGCAGGCCGGACAGCGTCCGATGAGTTTCTTCTCAGTCATGGTGAAATTATAGTCAAATTTTGAACTTTGTCAAGGTCTAGTTGAACAATTTTAAACCAATTGGGGTTGAATTGAAAAATTGGTAAGGTGGAAGTGAATTTTGTCCCTCGATCAGGCCGCTAATTTAACTAGTAAACTCGTCAGGTTTAAATCGCACTCGTCACAAAAAAGCTGGTCAAAAGGTGGACAAAAGGTAGTCAAAAGCTAGACAAAAGATGGACAAAATTTCGGGGTCCCCGCGACATGAAATGACGACGCTCGCGGAGTAACTGCGTAGCAGATTTGTGGGGTGAAAAAAGATGGACAGGGTTTTTTTAACCACAGATTGAAACTCGTTTCACTCGTTTCCCTTCGGAACGCAGATTTTCACAGATTGTAGGGGCCGACCTTGACAGGGGTGTGGTTCGCGCGTATACTGAAGTGTTAATAAGAAACAATAAACCTACGAAAGGAGGTTTCGATGTCTGATGAAAGAACACGCACGGATAGCTGGAAGCCTCCCCTCGCGCCCGCTTAAGCCAATCGGCAAGCGCCGGGAGGAGAGGGTGAAGTTTTTCGGCCCCTGAAAAGCTTCAAAAATCCAGACTGTCCATATATCAACAGCAAGAAGTAAGTAATGAAATCAACTTAGTATGTACCTTTTGGTACAGAAAGGACAGTTTTGGATACAGAAATTAAGACCCAGACGGGTCTAAAAACCGGTACAGTCTTTAAGAAAACCATCGGCCGCTACTGGGTAAGAACAGGCGACGCTACCGTCGTGTGTACCATCTCCTCAAAGCTGCGCAAGGTTCTCATCTATCCTGAGGCTGACGCCTCGTCCCGCCGGCAATCGGTCGATAAAGTGGCAGATATCGAGATGGTCGACCCGGTAGCTGTGGGCGACGAGGTGCGGTTCAGGGACTCCGGGGATGAATCCGGCATGATCATCGAGGTTCTACCCCGCCGCACCAAATTGTCCCGCCGCGCGGTTCTTCACGGGGCGGACAAGCCTCAGGAGAAAAACATCACCCGCGAGCAGCTCATCGTGACCAACGTTGACCAGATGATTGCGGTGGTTTCGGCCAGGCGGCCCAAGCCTTCGTGGCGGTTGGTAGACCGCTACCTTGCCGATTCCGAACTCCTCGAGATTCCGATCGTTATCTGCCTAACCAAGATGGATTTGATAGATGACGTCGAGATGTTTTGCGAACAGCTCCAGGTCTATGCCGATATCGGCTACAAGCTGCTGTTTACCTCCGCCGTAACCGGCCTGGGCATGGACGAACTCACCGAAATCCTTTCAAACCGAACCTCGGTCCTTATGGGCAAATCAGGGGTGGGGAAGACCACCCTTCTCAATACCCTCGAACCAGGGCTGGGACTTCGAGTGCAGGAGGTTTCTACCCGTGTCAACAAGGGGCGGCATACCACCACTCATCTGGAGATGTTTCCCCTGCGGTGCGGCGGTTTCGTGGTCGACACACCCGGGATGCGGGAGTTCGCCCCGTGGCTCGACAAGACGGATGTAAATCCAGCCTGGCTCTTTCGCGAGATGCGTCCCTACATTGGGCAGTGCAAGTTCGGCATGGGCTGCACTCACTCTCACGAACCGGGCTGTACCATCAAGGCGGCGGTCGATGCCGGAAAAATCACCGAGCGAAGATACGACAGTTACCTGCGGATACTGAGGAGTTGAAAAACATGGCTTCATGTGAAATCAAACCATTCGGTGAAGAACACCTCGAAGATGCTGCCAGGCTATTCGCCGAAAGAATCAGAACAGAAAGGGAGCTAAGCCCTCTTCTGCCTGTACGCTTCGAAGACCACAACACTATTCTGCCGGTATTGGAAAAACTCTCGCAGAAATCCCCGGGTGTTGCCGCGATCTCAAAAAACAAGCTTGTGGGATTTATGATCGGGTGGCTGCTGCCATCCTGGAGAGGACGACGAAGCGTGTGCGTTCCCGAATGGGCACATGCCGAGATCGGCGAGACCCGTGTAAAGGTCTTCAACACGATGTATGAGCGCATCGCGCGCGAATGGGTTAGAGACGGATGCTTTACTCACCTCGTAGGCGTGCTGGCACATGATTCCGAAATTATCGATGCGCTGTTCTGGCTGGGGTTCGGTCTGGCTGCAGTCGATGCCATGCGTGATCTCGGTGACGTAGAAGGTCCCTTTGCAGACGTAGAGATTCGCCGCGCCGGAATTGAAGATCTGGATGTCGTCCTGTCATTAAGTCACGGGCAAGAACAGTATATAGCCACCTCACCTACTTTTATGGCGCTGTTGGAAAAAACCGGTAAGGAATCTTGTGAAAAATTGTTGCAGAACCCCTCTGTGGCATCATGGCTGGCTGTCTACAACGGAGAAGCGGTTTCCCGTTTGCAGATTGGTCCTTCGCATCAAGGTGCAGCACGCGTAATCTCAGATGATAAAACGGCAAGCATAACCGCGGCATTTACAAAAGAACACGTGCGCGAGCAAGGAATCGGTGCCAATTTGTTGAAGCATTCACTGGATTGGGCGAGGTCAGCCGGTTACGTGCGATGCGCGGTTGATTTCGAGCCTGAGAACGTGTTGGGCCGATCTTTCTGGCTTAAACACTTCCAGCCGGTATGCTATGCACTAATTCGTCAGATCGATTTACGAATCGCCTAGGCGCATCAGGGTCGCAACATATCAAGACCTCAAGGAAGGTGATAAGAAATCATACTCTGTAGTTGACAAGGAACTGTTACAACCCTGCATCACTCCCATGAACCGGACTGTGCCATCAAGTCGGCAGTGATCGCTCGCAAAATCACAGAACGCAGGTACGATAGTTATCTGCGAATACTGCGGAGCTCACGTTGAACTAAGGAGTTGTACCGAATAGGCCGGTCCAATGACCGGCCTTCAAGATATCAAGATATCTGGTAGATAATCACTTTTCGATCCGAACCGGTGTGCCTACGTCCACTATCCTCTTTAGCGAGTCCACGTCCTCGTTGTGCATGCGGATGCAGCCCTCAGTTGCTCGGGTGCCTATAGATGCCTCATCATGGGTACCGTGGATCGCAATACCTACCCATTGTTTACCAGACCTGGTCTCCGTGGCAAGTGTCGAGAGCCTCAAAAACCACGGGCCGTAAGCTCCAGGAATCGGCCCCTTGCCGTCACCGAAGTCGTGTTCCCAGGTGTGCGAATCCTCAATCGAGGTGATCGTAAAATCGCCTAGAGGTGTGCGGTTATCTCCCACCTTCCTTTTATCACCTGAATTCTTACCTAAAGCTACCGGATATTTCTCTATCATGGCTCCATTTTTGTAGACGAAAAGCGTAAACAGCGACTTCTTCACAACGATCGAGATACCCCTGGAGTGCTTAGCCTTTGTGGTTGGATTCAGCATATCCGCGCCAAGCACCAGAACCATATCCACAAGATTGGTTCGCACCTCAACCTTACCCGTTCTCAAGTAGTTAATGAGCCTTTTGGCCAGATGTACATCCTTGGGAGGGCAATAGAGCACGGTCTTGGAGAAGGTATCTGCGTCCGCTGTCTGAGGTTCAAGCGAGGCCAGGCCGAATCTGATGCTGAACCGGTAGGCGACGTCGCGGGCCAGACCTGCCTTTGAGGTCCCGTTGAGCACCAGTATCCGCCTCGAGAAGGGCATCGAATCGAAGCTAAGCCCGTTGATACCTGCCCAGACGTGAATCACTCCTTTTGTCTCACCCTTGACGATTTCGGCTTCGGGGAAGATGGAATCAAGCGCATTAAGCCGCCTTCTGTCTCCAGAGTGAACAAAGATGCGTGTGTCTATCTGATAGGCCGCTGATCTGTCCGGCTCCCCCACCGAGTCGGGTAATCCCAGGGAATCGAGCATGATTTTTGTTCGCTTCGTAGGGAACGAGATCTTTCGCAGCTCGGTATATCCTGAGCAGGAGTTGTGCAGCACAACTTTAGGCGGCTCAGGTTTGCAGGCGAGAAACATCATTAAAGCCAGAGGAGGAATCAGCAGCAGTCTGCTTAACATGGATGAGTCTATACGTGGAGGATGAATTGTCAACTATTGCTTTAATGCTCCTTTTCTCCTGCGGAGAAAAGATCGCAAGGAGCATCGGTAGATCGGCTTGGAGTATGAACACAGACTTGAAATGGCTGTGAGGTGTGTTACGGGGGGTGTGTTATTTCCTTAATGAGTCGAGCGCAGCTCCAGTAATAATGAAAATGCCCCCTCAAAGGGTACGGGGTGTGTTACGGGGTGTGTTACGGGTTGACATGGGGCTTAATCCTTACATAATATAGTTAGTATGGCTAACGTTTTGCAGAAGTTCTTCGGCACAAAGCAGGAGCGCGAGATACGTCGCATGAGGCCTTATGTTGTGGAGGTCAACGAGATACTTCTCGCCCTGCACGACTACGGGTCGGCGGACCCGTCAGATCCGCCGCCCATCACCCATCTGGCAGGAATGAGTGTGGAGGAGATCGTCAGACAATCGGCAGAGTTCGAGCGCCGCTGGAACGAGCTGATCGCCGGTATCTTGCCTGAGGACCCTGAACGTTCCGTAAAGCTCCGCCAGGCAGAAGAGAAGGCAGCGGAATGGTTTGCCGAGGGCGAAGCGGGCGAACCTGCGGAGTTCGACTGGCGCGCTATCTACTGGGGGATCGAAAACGAGGTCAGAGCAAGCAACCACTGGGCAGGTGCAGGCGATGACTGGCTCTGCGAGCATCTCGAGGAGAAGGTGGGAAGACCCATCTACAAAGAGCTGCGAGCAGAGCTTGAGGCCAAGGAGCAGGGTGCTTCAAAGGCCTGGCTTGAGGCCAAGAAGATTCTTCAAGCCAGGGTTCGTCCCGCGTTGGTTGCCCGCACCCGCGCCTGGCAGAAGCGCCTCAAGGAGCGTGCCCGCGAGATCGAAGCGGAGGTCAAGAAAACGGACGAAGGGGAACGCAAGGAGCTCTGGAAGCGGCGCACCAACACCGCGCTTGAGCCGATAATGATCGAGGCGTTCAGCATTGTGCGCGAGACATGCTACCTGCTTTTGGGCAATACATGGGACGTGCGCGACTTCGAGACTACCTGGGACATGTTTCCCTTTAACGTGCAGGTTATCGGCGCTGTGGTGCTCCACGAGGGCAAGATCTCCGAGATGCGCACCGGTGAGGGTAAGACCCTTGCTGCTACCATGCCCCTATACCTCAACGCCCTCATGGGCCGAAGCGCTCACCTTGTCACGGTCAACGACTACCTGGCTGCACGTGACCGGGAGTGGATGGGGCCCATCTACGAGTATCTTGGTCTCAGCGTGGGGGTGATCCAGACCGGCATGAGCCCTGCCGAACGTCAGCCCATGTATCGTGCAGACATCACCTACGGCACCAACAACGAGTTCGGGTTCGACTATCTGCGCGGCAACATGGTGCACTCGCTGGATCACAAGGTGCAGCGCTCTCACGCCTACGCGATTGTTGACGAGGTGGATTCGGCGCTTATAGACGAGGCGCGTACCCCTCTTATTATCTCCGGTCCCACCGAGTACGTAGACCGCGGTTACATGCGATACAAGCCTGGTGTGGCGAGGCTTTTCGAAGCCCAGCAGCGGCTTTCCAACGAACGCGTAGCACAGGCTGAGAGGCTTATCCAGGAAGAAAAGGAGATGGACGCGGCACGACTCCTCTTGATGGTGCGCCGCTGCACACCAAAGCACAAGAAGCTTCTACGCATAGAAAAGGAAGGCTCGATGAAGCGGCTCATTGATGACATCGAACTTGCACTAATGCGCGACAAGAAGCTTCACGAACTCGATGCAGAGAACTACTTCACCTACGACGAACACATGCGTGCGGTTGAACTTAACGAGAAGGGCCGAGCACTCCTCAATCCGGCTGACCCCGACGCTTTTACCCTGCCTGATCTCTCTACAGGACTTGCAGAGATAGACAAGCGTGTAGACATTAATCCCAAACAGAGGCTCAAGACAAAGGAGGCCCTTTACGACGAGTACGCGCGCAAGAGTGAGATGCTCAATAACCACCACGCTCTCTTAAAGGCCTACGTTCTCTTCAGCCGAGACGAGGACTACATCGTTGCCGAGGGAAAGGTTATCATCGTTGATCCCTTCACCGGTCGCCCCCAGCCAGGTCGCCGCTACTCAGACGGCCTGCACGAGGCGTTAGAGGCCAAGGAAGGTATGCGTGTCCAGGAGGAGACCCAGACCGTCGCGACCATAACCCATCAGAACTATTTCCGCATGTACGAGAAGCTGGCCGGTATGACAGGTACAGCCATGACCGACGCCAACGAGTTCGTGCAGGTCTACAAGATGGATGATCCCATTGAGATCCCCACCAATAAACTGGTGCGCCGTATTGATTATTCTGACATCGTCTACAAGACACGCGCCGAGAAGTACAAAGCGGTGATCGATGAGATCAAGAAATGGCATGATACCGGCAGACCGATTCTAGTTGGCACCACCTCTGTGGATGTTTCAGAGACCCTTTCGCGTATGCTTCGCCGCAATGGGATCAACCACAACGTGCTCAACGCCAAGCATCACCAGAAGGAAGCGGAGATCGTGCGCGAGGCAGGTCAGATGCACAAGGTAACCATAGCTACCAACATGGCCGGTCGCGGAACCGACATCAAACTCACACCAGAAGTGTTGCAGATCCCCAGCCAATGCAATATAGAGGAGGCTCATACCGATGCTGAGATGGAGCGCTTCAAGCGCTCCAAAGGATGCCAGGAGGACTTCCCTCGTGGCCTTTTGATCGTCGGAACCGAACGGCACGAATCCCGAAGGATAGACAACCAGCTTAGAGGCCGCTCAGGCCGTCAGGGCGACCCGGGAGCATCCCGGTCCTTCCTCAGTCTGGAGGACGATCTTCTGCGCATCTTCGGCGCGGACCGCATGAATCAGGTAATCGAGCGCTTCGGCGGCAAGGAGATGGAGCCTATCTCATCGCCCCTTGTTACCAGGGCCATCGAGAACGCCCAGAAGCGTGTGGAGCAGAACAACTTCGAGATGCGCAAGCGGCTTCTGGAGTACGACGACGTGATGAACAGGCAGCGCGAGGAGATCTATGCCACCCGTGATGAGATCCTTGCAGGGGAGGACCTCGACGGGTTATGCCGGTTTTATTTCGGCGAAGTAATCGACTCTATAGTCGAAGATCATTGCACGGGCCACGGCGGGGATGAATGGGACTGGGAAGGGTTAGAGATGGATTTCGTAAGCTACTTCATGCTTGACTTTGAGATGCCGCCTTTAGAGGAGCGAGCAAAGGTCAAACTCGAAGAGCTTATCGAGATGCTTAACGATCGGGCAGATGAGGCGTTTAAGGTGCGTCGTGAGACACTGGGAGAGGAGAAGTTCGGCGAACTTCAGAATCTGGTTTTTCTTACCGGTATCGACCGGCACTGGCGTGATCACCTGCGGGAGATGGATGAACTTAAGCGCGGCATAGGCCTGCGCGGCTACGGACAGAAGGATCCCATCATCGAGTACAAAAAAGAGGCATACGGTAAGTATGAGGAGATGGTAAGATCACTGCAGCGTGAGACCACCAAGCTTCTGTTCCGCGCCCAGCTCAGACAGGCTCCGGTAAGGCGCCAGGCTCCGGTGCATGCCTACAAGGAGGAGGCTTCGGCCGTTCCCAGCGGGACTGCTAACCCACGGGTTCAGCAAGGTAGGTCCAAGCCGGTCAAGATAAAAAAGAAGGTTGGACGAAACGACCCATGTCCGTGCGGATCGGGCAAGAAGTACAAGAAGTGCTGCTATCCAAAGTATGGTTGATGCTCCTTTGCTCGCTCTGCGAGCAAAGATCGCAGGGGTCCAGATTAAGCAGAACGATTAGAGGGAGATAGGTTAGGATTAAAGATAGATGTCGAATCAAGATTTACAGATTCAAGGTATCTGGTTCCGATCTTTTCGCTTCTAGCGAAAAGGAGGATAAAAAGGAGGATTGGTGGATAAGAGTTTGGTTGAGTCTCTGAAGGGCAAGCGGGTGGTTGTCTGTTCCGGCGGATGGTCGTCGGAGCGTGAGATATCACTGCTTTCAGGCCGCAACGTGTTCGAGGCTTTAAGGAGGCAAGGGATCGAGGCGGTGAGCTTTGACCTCACATCACCCGACGATCTGCCAAAACTCTTAAAAGAGAAACCGGACGTTATCTTCATTGCCCTTCACGGTAAAGCAGGGGAGGACGGTTCGTTTCAGGGATTCTGCGAGGTTGCAGGTATTCCATACACCGGTTCTGGGGTGGCGGCCTCGGCGATCGGGATGGACAAGTGGGTCTCAAAGTGGATCTTTGCCCGCAACGACATACCTACCCCACGGTTCGTTCCCCTCCCAGGAGATACAGACCACGTGCCAGCGGCACAAAAGGCGGCCCAGGAGTTCGGCTTTCCGGTAATAATCAAGCCGCGTTTTGAAGGTTCAAGCGTTGGCGTGCATATCGTTCATGATGAGCTTGCACTGCTTGAGCAGACCCGGCGCGTTCAGGCCGAGTTCGGTGACGTGCTTCTTGAGGAGTTTATATCAGGTATGACTGGAACGGCAGGTATCCTTGGAGACCAGGCGCTGCCTCTGCTAGAGCTTGTCCCCAAGACCCAGGAATTCTACGACTACCAGGCCAAATACACCAAAGGTGCTACCGAGTTCATCTGTCCTGCACGCATGGACCCAGAGCGGACCAAGCGCACCCAGGAGTTGGCTTTACGTGCCTTCCGCTCCATAGACGCCCGTCACTTCGGCAGGGTAGACTTCATGCTGGCAGAAAACTCTCAACCCTACTTGCTTGAGGTCAACACCATTCCAGGGTTGACCGATTTGAGTGATCTACCGGCTGCAGCAAATGTTCTCGGCATCTCATACGATGAGCTTATACTCCGCATAGCGCTCATGGCTCTTGGGGAGCAGTGAGATTCATCGCCTCCATAATCCTTCTCGCATCCACCATGGTAGGTACATCCTATGTTGTGCATACAGAGAAGTCCTATCTTCTGGATAAGACTGATCTCAGAATTATTACCTGTGATGGCTCAAGCCGCGTACCGCTTTTTGGAACCCCGGTTACTATTTTGCTAGGATCGCGTCCTTATGTTCTTACTTCCCAGGCGCTTTTTGCCGTAGATCCAGCTAACGAGCAGGTATCGGCGGTCTTCCGACTGGACAGGGCATACAGCAGCGCTGTGATCGGCACGGACGACCGAATCTACCTTCTTGGTGCAGATGCGTTAAGCGTGGTGCAAGGCTCGGCTGCAAAGATGAGTTTGCTTTATACCTATGGGCTGCCTCGATTGGCCAGCTCTATGTTCTTGCTGCCCTCAGGCGAGTTGCTCTTTATTCCCTCACAGGGGCTTAATTCGTTCACCTACAATCCAAATACCAAGAAGATTATTGATGTGAAGCTGCCCTGGATACCGCGCTATCCATTGCTCATCGGTTCAACCCTTGTCGATCGTAATTCCTTAGGGCTTTGGTTTTTCTCACCTTCGACAAGGAAATCTGCATCCCTCAATCTAGGCTCAGAACCCACACGCGTCAGCGCCTGGCAGGGCAAGGTGCTTGCCGCCACTTCCTCAGAACTTATTCTTGCCGATCCAGCATCTTCAACCCTCCTCGCACGAACGCAGATTGCCGACATCAGGAAACTCTCCACGATAGATTCGGAGAGCTTTGCAACCGTGCTTGCCGGTAACAATCTGATCACCGTTAGTCTGCCCTCACTGGTTCCCGCGGATACCTTCAATGCTTCTTGCCCCCGTAACACCCACTCCCGTAACACACACTCTTCCGCCTATCCGTTTATGGGTAAGCCTTTATTCGTGTGCGGCGACAGGCTGGCCCTTCCAGGTGTAAGTGAACAAACGCAAGCCTACCTCGTTCAGCCGGTGAGGAGTTTTGAAGGTCAGGCTTTCTCTCTTCAGGTAGGAGCCTTCTCCAATCCCGCCAGCTTCGGCCCTCTCATGGAGAACCTGGCGCGCCAGGGACTACCTTACTACTTTGTCAAGGAAGGTGGATTGACCAAGTTCAGGGTAGGGTTCTTCAGAACCCGTGCCGAGGCCGACCGATTCAGATCGTTCCTCCAAGACTACGGAGCCTGGGTGATTGCCGAACACTCCACACGTCAGCTTACCCACTCACTCCACGACCTTAACCGTGACCGTCGCCCTGACGGGATAGTGGCCAAAGCGGACAGCGTGCTCGTCTCTACCTTAAGCCAGAGAACCTGGATAGAAGTTCTTAAGGCATCAAAGCTTCCGGCCACAGTCAATGACGTTTACCTGAAAGGCAACAAAGCTTATGCCGAGCTTGATGGGATCGGTCTGCGGGAGCTGGTTCTGCCCGACTCCATCCAGTAGTTTCGTCCTACCTTTAATCAGTCTGTGGATCTCTGATATCTTAGGGATCGAGGTGTTAAAAGTACATCCCTGCAGATAGCTCGAAGGAGTTTGTAAGCCCGCGTTCGTCAGGGTAGAGGTTGCCTTCGTACTCCAGCCGCATGGAAAGTCCTTTGCCGATTGAGCGCTCCGCACCCGCGGTCCACGCAGGATGCAGACCCGGTGGGTCGTCGCGTGATATAAGGTAGGGGAGCTCAGCAATATTTGGCTGGCGCTGAGTCAATAGCACGCCTGCGGTCAACTTCAGGTCTTCAAAGCGTTTTTCAAGATTGGTCCCAACCCATGCACGTCGTATGATAATTTCCCCTAGTTCAGGATAGTAAAAAGGTTCTTCTGCGGTGAGCGTGCCGAAGCCTATCTGCGGTTCGATCCGCAGCCAGAGGTCGATAATTGGTGCAAGGCTTGCCGATACCTCCTCGCGTGAACGCAGCGGTTGCTGGCCTCTGTGCCGCTCCTCGGTATCGTAGGAACCTTCGAGCCTTACAAGATAGTCTGGATGCACGCGTGAGCGCAGCTCGATACGGCCACCCCAGCCTGCAAGGGTTTCGTCGGTCCCGCCCCATGAGGGGAAACGCTGATTGCGATAGCTGGGTTCAAGGATAACGTTGAGAATCGTTTCCCTGGGGAGGAGCGTGATCCTTCCAGATGCGATAAGGGAGTTCGATATAGGCAATTCCTGGTAAGTCACAGCGCTCCAGAGCCTTATTAGATTAAAGTTGAGGTCTGTGCCGAGATTTGCATCCCGTTCAATCTCAGGTGCAGCGCCTTCCTCGGTTCTCACCACTCTCCTGTAGTCTCCCTGCTCTTCCGGTATATACTCTCCGGTTTCCGGGTCCCTTGCATAGTCACCCGTGCCCGGCTCGACAGGTATATACTCCACTATCTGAGTCCTGCTGCGGGTGGTTTGCTGGGACAGATCAGCGTAAAGCCTTATGCGGGACGATGGGGTGTAGTTCGTATAGATATCGGCGTAGAATGCCTCCCACTTTTTACCTTCCGCTGCATCCAGGTAAGACATTCTTTCTATCCCGGTGTTGACAGAAGAAGAAAGCTTATCTCCCTCCCAATTACCTCCAACGCCGAGGCGGTCGTAGTATAGTGTGTCTTCCCAGTCTTCCTCCTTCCTCTGGTCAATGCGTCTTGAGACTGTGGTTTTCATTGTTAATTCATTTATCGGCGAGACCATGAGGCCTAAAAGAGGCTCGATGTTCCTAGTATTAGCAGTGTCCAGGGTATAGTTCTCGAACCCAAGTCCGGCAAGCGGGGTGAATATACCTATGCGCGGATAAAGGTTTGCATCCGCCCTTTGGCGTTCCTTTAACCAGTCAGCTGAAAGGTCAAAGAAAGAACCTTCTGATGCGAGCCCTGCCCTGAACTCGTGAGTCTGGGTCCACAGATGCCCGCCCTGGGCCCCTAGTGTTAAGGACTCTCGAATCACCGTAACACCAAGGCTCTGTGCGTTAAAACTTCGAGGCAGCGAGTCGCGGTTCCAACGATCTGCAGCTTCTGCGTCATCACCGTCTGCTGGAATCCAAACCTCAGGGGTCTGTAATCTATGGTCAAGCTCTACCTGCAAGCGCTCGGTTTCGAATCCTGTCTTTACCCTGTGCGCATGGCCGAAGAGCATATTAGTTTCGTTATACAGATTCGGCGTCCTGCGTGATCCTATGGTGGAGACGGAAAGATTCAAAGCTCCTATGTCTTCATCAAGGGATAAGAATAAGGCCTCCTCGCGTGAAGGAAGTGTGGTAAGTATCTCCGCCCGATAGTCTCCGGAATCCGGACCGATGTAGCGGAAGAAGCCTGAATCAGGATCGAGCACGTAGTCGCCTTCGGCTGCATCAACCCTGCGGAAACTCACGTCGTATGAGCCTGCAGCGGGACCTGTCCAAACGTAGTGACTATCCTGGAGCGTGTAGCTCCCCTTATTCTCTCCAACGAAACGAACCCCCGGTACTATCGCCTCACCTACGGTTGCGGTATCCAGTATAGCCTGCTGCTCGGCAGACCAGGAGTGAAATAGATGGGTGCGCGAGTCCGCCTCGCGGTAAAAGAGACCTTCAAAAGGCCCGATCTGGAGACCTGCGAGCTCGTTGTTCGAGCGGTAGTCTGTCCCGGCATAGGTGTAGTCTACCTCGAGTCTTGATGTGGCCTCGATCCTTTGATAATTTGTAAATGTCAGCTCTCCGGTCGAGTAGTCAATAACGTAGTCTTTTTGGCTACCCCTTTCAAGGAGCTTACCGTCCAGGTATATGCGTTCACTTCCCGGTATTACGGGCTGATCAGAATCCCTTTGGCCCACGTAATAAGGCCCTTGCTTGCCGTCTTCCGTATCTAATACCTCACGCCCCTGTTTTGAACCGTCTATGCCGAACGCGCCGCTTGCTCCTAACCTCTCAAGCGAAAACTCACCGGCAGCGCCTTGCAACCTGCGCTGGATCGTGCCGTAGCCGGGCAGGGAATGGGCAAGATCAAGATCGCCCAGAGCGAGCTTCCATCTATCCTGGGAAAGGCTTATCGCGATCCTGTCGAACCCCTCGATTCGTTCAGTGGTGCCTTCAGGGACAAATGTTCCTTCCTCATCTGTAAGATAGGCCTCGACATCAACCCCTGTAAGCTCACCGGATACGTTAACAGAAAGTCCCTGGTCAATATCGCCTATCCCCCCCTCGTTTACCGATATGGAAAAGGTCTTTGAACCGTGCACCTCGAGGGTTCCCCTTGTTTGTACTGGAATCTCTCGGCTAGACGAGTCTGATGAGGCAAATCGGCTTTCCTTATTTGGCTCGTGTATCCTTACCGGAGCTATTGCCGTGTCCTCAAGGCTTAAGTAACTGGCTTGCACTAACAAGGTCTCAGCAGGCGGTCTCTCAAGGTAAAGCACCCCATCCTTTATCTTGTAAGCTGAGCCGATTGAATCAATCACAAACGTTCCCTCCACAACAAGAGGGTATATGAGTGGATACTCACTTCTTCCCGGCTCAAGCACAAGGGTTTCCTCATGCGGGGTTAGGATGGAAGAAAGTAAGAAGGACAGGAGCAGCAGGTTCATCCTTACGGGTCTACTTCCCTACCCTTAAGATTCTGCGTGAGTCCATTAATACATAAACGCCTTTATCGCATAGAGCCAAGCGGGAAGAGGAGATCTCTTCGATCGTAACCACAGCCTGTGTTAACTTTTGCTTTAACCCCTCATCAAGCGGCGGCATCTCGTTATCCTCCAGATAAAGGCTATCTCTAAGCACCCAGATTGAGGTGGGTAGGATCTTGAGCTTGCGAATCTCAAGTTCCCTTCCCAAAGGCGACAGCCGCCGCAGATCGAACGCAGAAAGCACCCATAACTCGCCGTAGCGATTGATGGCAGCATCGTCAACATCCTCGGCGATCACTGCTTTGCGCGAGGTGCGCAGATCAAAAAGCCTCAGGGTGCGCTCTGCAAGGATGTAACATAAAGAGCCTTTTACAAGAATCCTCTGCACCAGGAGAAAACGCTCGGGCAGGG